>DASWUI010000784.1:0-1747 GCA_036401715.1 Ramlibacter sp.
CATCGCTGAAGTGGGTCATGAGCGAGATCTCTTCCACCTGGGGCAGCGCGTCCAGCCGCGCCCAGGCGGCGCGGAAGCGCTGCGGGCCGAAGCCCAGGCGGTTCATGCCGGAGTTCAGCTTCAGGAAGACCCGGTGCGGCACCTGGGTCTTGTGCGCCGCCAGCCAGTCGATCTGCTGGTCGCAGTGCACCGCGTGCCACAGTCCCAGGCGCGAGCACAGCTCCAGGTCGCGCGGCTCGAAGGCGCCTTCCAGCAGCAGGATGGGGCCGCGCCAGCCCAGGGCCCGGATGCGCTCGGCTTCCAGCAGGTCCAGCAGGGCGAAGCCGTCGGCGCCGCGCAGGGCCTCGTACACGCGCTCGATGCCGTGGCCGTAGGCATTGGCCTTGACGACCGCCCACACGCGGGCGTCGGGCGCCGCCTCCCGCATGCGCGCGAGGTTGTGGCGCAGGGCTTCGGTATGGATCGTGGCGAGGATCGGGCGGGGCATAGCGGGCGCTTTTTGCCCTCATTCTGTCATTACCTGCCGTGATATAACCCCGTGTCGCTTGGAGACAGCACAAAGTTCACAGGGCCAACCCGATGGTCCGGCCCACTCACGCACGGATGAAGCGCGGTTTCTACACCATCATGGCGGCGCAGTTCTTCTCGTCGCTCGCCGACAACGCGCTGTTCATTGCCGCCGTCGAATTGCTCCGATCCTCCCGTGCGCCGGGGTGGCAGGCGGCTGCGCTGGTGCCCATGTTCGCGCTGTTCTACGTGGTGCTGGCCCCCTTCGTCGGCGCCTTCGCGGACGCCCGGCCCAAGGGCCAGGTCATGTTCATCAGCAACGCGATCAAGGTGGCCGGCTGCCTCGCCATGCTGTTCGGCCTGCACCCGCTGCTGGCGTATGCCATCGTGGGCCTGGGCGCCGCCTCGTATTCGCCGGCCAAGTACGGCATCCTGACCGAGCTGCTGCCGCCGTCGCAGCTGGTCAAGGCCAACGGCTGGATCGAAGGCCTCACCATCGCCTCCATCATCCTGGGCATCCTGCTGGGTGGCCAGCTGGTCGGGCACGCCATGTCGACGCGCCTGCTGGGGATGGACTTCCCCATCATCGACACGGGCATCGACACCCCGCCGGAAGCAGCCATCTTCGTGCTGATCGTCATCTACGCGGTGGCCGCCTGGTTCAACACGCGCATCCCGCTCACCGGCGTGGAGATGCGCCGCATCCCCAAGAACCCGCTGGAGCTGGTGCCGGACTTCTGGAGCTGCAACAACCGGCTGTGGCGCGACAAGCTCGGGCAGATCTCGCTGGCGACCACGACCCTGTTCTGGGGCGTCAGCGGCAACCTGCGCTACATCATCCTGGCCTGGAGCGCGGCCGCCCTCGGCTACAGCACCACCCAGGCCTCCTCGCTCACCGGCGTGGTCGCGCTGGGCACCGCACTGGGCGCCGTGCTGGCCTCCATGCGCATGAAGCTGGATCGCGCCACCACCGTGATGCCGCTGGGAATCCTCATGGGACTGCTGGTGATCGCCATGAACTTCATCAGCAACGTCTGGATCGCGGCGCCCTTCCTGATCCTGATGGGCGCGCTGGGCGGCTACCTGGTGGTGCCCATGAACGCGCTGCTGCAGCACCGCGGCCACAACCTGATGGGTGCCGGGCGCTCGATCGCGGTGCAGAACTTCAACGAGCAGGCATGCATCCTGGGCCTCGGCGCCTTCTACACCGCGCTCACGCGCTTCGGCCTCTCGGCCTTTG
>DASWUI010000785.1:0-5499 GCA_036401715.1 Ramlibacter sp.
CAGGTCGCTGATGCGCACGTGCTTCTTCTGCACTTCCAGCAGGCGCTGCTGGGCGAAAGCCGAGAAGGTGCGGCTGACCGTCTCCAGCTTCATGCCCAGGTAGCTGCCGATCTCGGCGCGGGACATGCGCAGGTGGAATTCGCTGGCCGAGTAGCCGCGGGCCTTCATCCGCTGGGAGATGTTCAGCAGGAAGGCGGCCAGGCGCTCTTCGGCGTTCATGCTGCCCAGCAGCATCATGAGGCTGTGCTCGCGCACGATCTCGCGGCTCATCAGGCGGGAGATCACGTGGTGCAGGTCGGGGCTGAGCTTGGCCAGTTCGCTGAGGTGCGCATACGGGATCGCGCAGATCTCGGCGTCTTCCAGCGCCACGGCGCTGCTCGCATGCTTGCCGGAGGCCAGGCCGTCCAGGCCCAGCAGTTCACCCGCCATCTGGAAGCCGGTGACCTGCTCGCGGCCGTCCCGGAGCGTCAGGTGCGACTTGAAGGTGCCGCTGCGCACGGCGTAGATGAACTGGAACTTCTCGCCTTCGTGGTACAGCGCCTGGCCTTCCTTGACGCGCCGGCGGGCGAACTTGAGCGCGTCCAGCCGCTCCACGTCGCTGCTGCCGAGGCCGCAGGGCAGGCACAGCTCCTTGAGGTGGCAGGTGGAGCATTGCGTCTTCGCGGGCGCGGGCGTGCCGCCGGCCTCGGCCCGCTGGGTGCGCGGCACGAAACGGATCGGGGCGGGGGTAACGGCATGGTGCTGGACGGTTTGCATGACGGCTCTCGCTTCTTTCAATGGACGGGACGGCGGCCGGCGCTGGCCACCGCGGGGATCAACTGCTCGAAATCGGTGCTCTTGTCGAGGAATTCCACGGCGCCTTCCTGCAGGTAGCGCTTGCGGAAGACGGGAGCGGCGTGGCTGCTGAAGACGATGAAGGCCACTTCGGGCTCGGCGGAACGCACCGCCTTGAGCACCTCCAGGCCGCTGCCGCCTTCCAGCTGGATGTCCAGCACCACCACGTCGGGGCGCGCGTCCAGGATGCCGCTGATGCAGGCCTGCGGCGTGCCGGCCTGGCCGATCACGTCGATGTCGGCGGCGCCCAGGGCATCCTGCAGGCGCGCGCGGATCAGGCCGGAGTCCTCGGCCAGGAAGGCTTTCACGGAATCGCTCGTCGATGTCATGGGGTGAATCATCGCGATCCATCGCGTCCGCGAACATCGGCGGCGGCTGAATCGGACCCTCGGACGGCGCCCTGATTGCACCCGGGCGGGCACCGAGGCGGCCTCGGACGATTCCTAGGAGGGCGCGGCCCGGCTCGCGGTTACAACCGGAGACTCCGGCGTTGCGAAATCCCGCCACCGCCGCGACATCCGCTGCGCTGCGCATCGTGCGGTAGGAGGTGCGCACGCACGGCTGCCCGGCTGGCCGCCCCGCATTGCTATAACGGCACGGCTGTATGTCCCAAGTCAAGATCTACCACGCCAGCCGCGCCAGGGCGGCCCTCGGCGCCCTCCTCTTCTCCGCCCTCGCCAGCCTCGCCGTCCTCCTGCCGGACCACAAGCCGCTGGTGGCCTGGGGCCTCGCGCTCCTGTTCGGGGGCGCGGCCGGGATGTTCCTGGTGAATGCCGTGGCCGGCGCCACCCTCACGCTGGGCCGCAAGGGATTCGAGATCGCCTCCGTGTTCCAGCGCAAGCGCGTGCGCTGGAACGAGATCGAGGTCCTGCACGTCGGCGAGCTGCGGCGGACGAAGATGATCGCCGTCAACTACCTGCCGCACACCGGCAAGCAGAGCGTGGGCCGCGGCATGACGGGCGCCGACCTCTCCATCGGCACCCAGTACAAGGTGCCGCTGGAGGAACTGTGCGAGGCCATGAACGACCACCGCGACCGCTTCCTCGCCGCGCAGGGCACGGCCCGGCCGACCGACCCGGGGCGGGACAGCGCGCCGGCGGAGGCCGGTGCGGCCGTGCCCGACGGCCTGCCTGCGCGCACGGTGCTGGTGGCCTTCTGCGCGGCGCTGTTCGTGCTGGGACTCAACGTCCTGCTGCGGGTGGTGCTCAAGCTCCAGGGCATGTACGTCACCCTGGGCATCGCCTTCGGCACCGCCGCGCTGGTGATGGCCTGGTTCCTGCGGGTCGTGGGCCGTGCTCCCACGACCCGGGAAAGGAACCGCTTCCTGTGGATCTATACCGCCCTGGTCGTCGTGCCCTGGCTGGGCGTGTTCCTGGCGACGATGGCGAGCCGCGGCTTCAACGGCTGGGCGCTCATGCTCCTGGCGCTGCACGCCATCGCCTACCCGGCGGCGGCGCAGATGTTCCTCACGCAGAAGAAGTTCGGGACGCCCAGGCGCGCAAGCGGCGAAGGGCGACCGGCCTAGCGACCGCCGGATCCATACCTTCCGATGTCATTGCGGGCTTGACCCGCAATCCATGCCGAACATGATCCGGGCACTGCCCTAGGCCGCGCGGTAGGCGAATTCCCGGAAGCGATCGCGCAAGGCCGAGAGGTCGGCATCGCGGACGCGATCCCGCCCGCCCGCGCCGCGGCATTGCTGCAGCGCCCAGCGCTCGACCCCCAGTGCGGCCAGTTCGGCCGCCAGCGCGTGCAACTCCGGCACGCCGAACAGGCCCTCGTGCCAGGTGGTGCGGCATTCGTGGGCCACGCCGCTGGCCAGCAGGTGCGCCAGCGACTCCTTCACCCGCTCCGCGCTCCCGTGCGACTGCGTGATCGCGTCGATGCGCTCCCACGGGCCCTTGATGTCCAGCCCGACCCAGTCCAGGCGCGGCAGCAGCGCGGCCAGCCGCCGCGGGTACATGCCGCCCGTGTGCAGCGCGGTCGCGAAGCCCATCGCGCGCACCTCGTCGAGCGCGGCGGCGAGCCCCGCCTGCAGCGTCGGCTCGCCGCCCGAGAACACCACCCCGTCCAGCAGCCCACGCCGGCTTTCGAGGAACGCGCGCACCTCCTGCCAGGACAGGGCTCCTTCGCCGCCCGCATCCAGCAGCTCCGGGTTGTGGCAATAGCCGCAGCGCCAGGGACAGCCCTGCAGGAACACGACGGCCGCCAGGCGCCCGGGGAAGTCGATGCTGGTCCAGCGGGTCAGGCCGCCGATGCGCAGGCGCTCACAGGCGCTCGGCAAAGAACTGGCGCTCCTGGTGCTCGCCCTTCTTGCCGGTGTTGAAGCTCGCCACCGGGCGGTGGTAGCCCATCACGCGGGTCCAGACCTCGCACGGCTGGCGCTCCTCGTCGGCCAGCTCGGTCGTGCCGTCGATGAAGGCCGCTTCATGGGCGGATGCGGGAACGTTCATGCTTCTTTCTCCTCGGGAATGATTCTTCAGGCGAGGGCCGCCAGGCCCGCGCGCTTGCGGGCGAGCCGCTCCTCGTCGCACTTCGGGCAGAAGGCGTGTTCGCCTTCCAGGTAGCCGTGCGTGGGACAGATCGAAAACGTCGGCGTGACCGTGATGTAGGGCAGCCGGAACTTCGTCAGCGCGCGCTGCACCAGCGTGCGGCAGGCCTCGGCGCTGGACAGGCGCTCGCCCATGTAGAGGTGCAGCACCGTGCCCCCCGTGTACCTGGCCTGCAGCGGCTCCTGGCGCGCCATCGCCTCGAACGGGTCGTCGGTGAAACCCACCGGCAGCTGCGACGAGTTCGTGTAGTACGGCTGCGCGTCGGTGCCGGCCTGCAGGATGTCGGGCCAGCGCTTGCGGTCCTCGCGCGCGAAGCGGTAGGTGGTGCCTTCGGCGGGCGTGGCTTCCAGGTTGTACAGGTGGCCGGTCTCCTCCTGGAAGGCGACGATCCTCTCGCGCACGTGGTCCAGCAGGCGCAGCGCGAAGTCCTCGCCCCAGGCGCTGGTGATGTCGTGCTCTCCGCTGGTGAAGTTGCGCACCATCTCGTTGATGCCGTTGACGCCCAGGGTGGAGAAGTGATTGCGCAGCGTGCCCAGGTAGCGCTTCGTATAGGGGAACAGCCCCTGGTCCATCAGCCGCTGGATCAGCTTGCGCTTGGTCTCCAGGCTTTCCTTGCCCAGGTCCAGCAGGCGGTCGAGCGCGCGCACCAGCGCGTCCGCATCGCCGCGGTGCAGGTAGCCCAGTCGCGCGCAGTTGACCGTGACCACGCCGATGCTGCCGGTCTGCTCCGCGCTGCCGAACAGGCCGTTGCCGCGCTTGAGCAGCTCGCGCAGGTCCAGCTGCAGGCGGCAGCACATGGAGCGCACCATGTTCGGCTGCAGCTCGGAGTTGATGAAGTTCTGGAAGTAGGGCAGCCCGTACTTGGCCGTCATCCCGAACAGCCGCATCGCGTTCTCCGACTCCCAGGGGAAGTCGGGCGTGATGTTGTAGGTGGGGATCGGGAAGGTGAAGACGCGGCCCCTGGCGTCGCCCTCGGTCATCACCTCGATGAAGGCGCGGTTGATCATGTCCATCTCTTCACCCAGCTCGCCGTAGGTGAAGGGCATCTCCTCGCCCGCGATGACCGGCACCTGCTCCTTCAGGTCCTCCGGGCAGGTCCAGTCGAAGGTCAGGTTGGTGAACGGCGTCTGGGTGCCCCAGCGCGAGGGCACGTTGAGGTTGTGCACCAGCTCCTGGATGCACTGGCGCACCTGCGCGTAGCCCATGGCGTCCTTGCGCACGAAGGGCGCCATGTAGGTGTCGAAGGAGGAGAAGGCCTGCGCGCCCGCCCACTCGTTCTGCAGCGTGCCCAGGAAGTTCACCACCTGGCCGACGGCGGAGGACATGTGCTTCGGCGGCGCCGCCTCCACCTTGCCCGGCACGCCGTTGAGGCCCTCGTGCAGCAGCGTGCGCAGCGACCAGCCGGCGCAGTAGCCGGAGAGCATGTCCAGGTCGTGGATGTGCAGGTCGCCGCTGCGGTGCGCCTCGCCGATCTCGGGCGTGTACACGTGCGACAGCCAGTAGTTGGCCGTGACCTTGCCGGCCACGTTGAGGATCAGGCCGCCCAGCGAGTAGCCCTGGTTGGCGTTGGCGTTGACGCGCCAGTCGGCGCGCGAGAGGTATTCGCCCATGGAGGCCTCCACGTCCACCACCGTCTGGCGTCCCCGGCGCAGCGCGGCGTGCTTCTCGCGGTAGACGATGTAGGCCCGCGCCGTCTTCAGGTGGTTGGCGGCGATCAGCGTCTGCTCCACCACGTCCTGGATCTGCTCGATCTGCGGCGCCTGGCCGGGAAAGCGGAACATCAGCACCTTGCGCACCTGCGCACAGAGCAAGGCGCTTTCCTCGGCATCGAACTCGCCGGTCGCGGCGCCGGCGCGCTGCAGCGCGTTCTCGATCTTCTTCGGATCGAAGGGGGCGCGTTCGCCGTTGCGCTTGACCACCTCGCGCGGGGCGAGCTGCGGGGGCGTGTTCATCGGATTCCCTCCTTCTGCTTCACACACTAGATATAGGGTCGCGAGTATGTTTGGACCCCATAGGTAGTGTTTGACGGCGGTCAAGGTTCCTCCGGTCCCAGGGCTCCTGCGGGTTTCCACCTGCAACGAAAGTCCTGGTGCGCGCCAGGGTCCGCCTGCGG
>DASWUI010000786.1:0-2564 GCA_036401715.1 Ramlibacter sp.
GTTCTCGATGAGCCGGTTGCCGACCTGCGCGTTGACGTAGCGGGCGAGCGCCTCCCCGCGCAGCACGCCCCGGTTGAAGATGGGCAGCGTCCAGTCGGCGAAGGCGGCTTCGTCCATGTTCATGGCCACCGCCTGCAGCTGGGGGCCGCCGCGGCCGCTGGCATAGAGCGCGGCCACCAGGCTGCCGGCGGAGGTGCCCACCACCAGGTTCGGCTTGATGCCGGCCTCCTCCAGCACCTGGATCACGCCGACATGGGCGAAGCCCCGCGCGGCGCCGCCTCCCAGCGCCAGCCCCACCTTCGGCGGCACCTTGGGCACCACCGCCACGGGCGGGGGCTGCACCGGGTCCGGCTGCGGCGCGGGGGCGCTGGCGCAGCCCGCCAGCAACGCGACCACGCCCCAGACCATGACCTGCGTCAAAGGATTGGCAATATTATTGAGAATGATTCGCGTTTGTTTTATCATCGCGGACAACAGCAACCCAAGACTTCCCTGAAAGGAAACGAACACATGATCTCCAAGGCCGCCGGCATCGCGACGCTGCTCCTTGCCACCGTGACCTCGGTCGCCGCGCAGGAGCAGGTGCTGAACCTGTACTCCGCCCGCCACTACTCGACCGACGAGGCGCTGTACAGCAACTTCACCAAGGCCACGGGCATCAGGATCAACCGCGTCGATGCCGACGATGCCGGTATTCTGGCCCGGCTGAAGGCCGAAGGCGCGGCCTCGCCCGCCGACGTGATCCTGCTGGTGGACGCCGCCCGCCTGTACAAGGGCGAGGTCGACGGCCTGTTCAAGCCGGTGAAGTCCAAGCTGCTGGAAGACGCGATCCCGGCGCAGTACCGCTCCGCCGCCACGCCGGAAGGCACCAGCTGGTTCGGCTTCTCCACCCGCGGCCGCGTCATCGTCTACGACAAGGCGAAGGTCAAGCGCGAGGACGTCGACACCTACGAGGAACTCGCCGACCCGAAGAACAAGGGCAAGGTCTGCCTGCGCTCGGGTTCGCACCCGTACAACCTGTCGCTCTTCGGCTCGGTCATGCAGCATGTGGGCGAGCAGAAGACCGAAGCCTGGCTCAAGGGCATCGTCGCCAACATGGCCCGCGCGCCCAAGGGCGGCGACACCGACCAGATCAAGGCGGTCGGCGCCGGCGAGTGCCAGGTCGCGGTGAGCAACACCTACTACATCGCCCGCCTGATGCGCTCCAGCGCGCCGGAAGACAAGGCGCTGATGGAGAAGGTCGGCATCGTGTTTCCCAACCAGCAGTCCTGGGGCACGCACCTGAACATCGCCGGCGGTGCCGTGGCGAAGAGCAGCAAGAACACCGCCAACGCGGTGAAGTTCCTGGAATACCTCGCCGGCGCCGAGGCGCAGAACTACTTCGCCAACGGCAACAACGAGTGGCCCACCGCCAAGGGCGTGAAGGTGAACAACCCCGCGCTGCAGGCCATGAGCGGCGGCGGCGATTTCAAGGCGGAGACGATTCCCCTGGCCGCCGTCGGTGCCAACACCGTGAAGGTGCAGCAGATGCTCGACCGCGTCGGCTTCAAATAACTCCAACACGCGGAAACCCGGTCGACCGACCCTCCCGCACCGGTTTCACAGCCCGCTTCGGCGGGCTTTTTCATGGCGGATAATTGACGTTTACGTCAACGTCACCAGGAGCAGAGATGGAAATCAAGGGGAAGGTGTTCATCGTCACCGGCGGCGCCTCGGGCCTCGGCGAAGGCACCGCGCGCATGCTGGCCGCCAACGGCGGCAAGGTCGTCATCGCCGACATGCAGGCGGACAAGGGCGAGCAGGTCGCCAGGGACACCGGCGGCGCCTTCGTCAAGTGCGACGTGAGCCAGGAAGCGGACGCCCAGGCGGTGGTGGCCAGGGCCGTGTCCATGGGCAAGCTGATGGGCCTGGTCAACTGCGCCGGCATCGCGCCGGCGGAGAAGACCGTCGGCAAGAACGGCGCGCACAACCTGGGCGTGTTCCAGAAGACCATCATGGTGAACCTGGTGGGTTCCTTCAACATGATCCGCCTGGCCGCCGAAGCGATGGCGAAGAACGAGCCGGAGTCCACCGGCGAGCGCGGGTGCATGATCTCCACCGCCTCCGTCGCCGCCTACGACGGCCAGATCGGCCAGGCCGCCTACAGCGCCTCCAAGGGCGGCGTCGTCGGCATGACGCTGCCGATCGCGCGCGACCTCGCCCGCAACGGCATCCGCAACATGACCATCGCCCCCGGCATCTTCGGCACGCCCATGCTGTTCGGCATGCCCAAGGAAGTGCAGGACGCGCTGGCCGCCAGCGTGCCCTTCCCCTCGCGCCTGGGCACGCCGGAGGACTACGCCAAGCTCGCGAAGCACATCTTCGAGAACGACATGCTCAACGGCGAAGTGATCCGCCTCGACGGCGCCATCCGCCTGGCGCCGAAGTAAGCCGCGTCCCCGCGCGCCGGGGCGGCGCCCTATAGTGCCGGGTCACGACGATCCGGGACAAGGAGAAACCATGCGCCGCCCCGTCCTCACCTGGCTTGCCGCCGCGAGCCTGCTGGCCGCCTGCGCCAGCCCGCC
>DASWUI010000787.1:0-2129 GCA_036401715.1 Ramlibacter sp.
GGCGATGGCCACGGCCTCGTCCACGCTGTCGTAGGCGATCAGCACCAGCACCGGGCCGAACACCTCCTCGCGCGCGATCGCCATCCGCGGGGCCACCTTGTGCAGCACCGTGGGCGGGAAGAAGAAGCCGTGCGGCGGCAGCGGCCCGTCCCGCGTGACGAGTTCGGCGCCCTCGCCGATGGCGGCATGGACCATGGCACGCACTTTCTCGCGCTGGCCGGCCGAGACCAGCGGTCCCAACCGGGTCGCCGGGTCGGCCGGATCGCCCATGGCCCAGGCGGGTGCCAGTTCCGCGGCCAGGTGTGCGGCCTGTTCCGCGTCACCGCGCGGCACCAGCAGGCGCGTGGTGGCGGAACAGGTCTGGCCGGAGTTGAGGAAGCAGCTGCCCAGGGTGGCCTTGACGGCCGCATGCAGGTCCGCGCCGGGCAGCACCACGGCCGCGGACTTGCCGCCCAGCTCCAGCGCGACGCGCTTGATGTCCTGCGCGGCGAGCGCCGCAATGCGCTGGCCCGCGCGCGTGGAGCCGGTGAAGGACACCATGTCCACTTCCGGATGCGTGACGAGCGCCTCACCCGCTTCGGGGCCGGTGCCGTGCACGAGGTTGAACACGCCGGGAGGCAGCCCCGCCTGCGCAATGGCTTCGGCCAGCAGGAAGGCACTGGAGGGCGCCAGCTCGGACGGCTTCAGCACCACGGTGCAGCCCGCCAGCAGGGCGGGCGCGACCTTGCCCGTCACCTGGTGCAGCGGGTAGTTCCAGGGCGTGATGCAGGCGACCACGCCCACCGGCACCTGCTGCACCAACGAGTGGCCGATCCGTGTTTCCCATTCGAGTTCCGCGGCCAGCCCGGCGTACAGGTCCCAGGCGGCGATCGGCGCGCCGGCCTGGATGCGGGCCGACAGCCTGGCGGGCATGCCGACTTCGCGCGAGACCACCCGCGCGATCGCATCGCTGCGCTCGCGCAAGGCGGCCGCCACGCGCCGGACCGCGGCGATGCGCTCGGCCAGCGGCGTCGCCGACCAGCCGGCGAAGGCGGCGCGCGCGGCCTGCACCGCTGCGTCCACGTCGGCCCGCGACGCGCATCGGTAGCTCGCGAACACCTCCTCGGTGTAGCTGTCGGTCACGGGCAGGTCGTCGCTGCCGTCGGCGGGGCGCCAGGCGCCCGCGATGAAGAGTTGCGTGTGTCGGTTCATTGCTTTTCCTTGTCCTGCCGGCGTGCGAGGAAGGCCTCCATCACGCGCGCGGGCTCCCCGCTGGCATAGCACTCCAGCTGGTAGCGGATGCCGGCCGTGCAGGCCTCCTCGAAGCCGGCCTGGGTCCGCTCGCGGAACCGCTGCTTGGTCAGGCGCACCGCCGTGCGCGGCAGCGCCGCCAGTTCGCGCGCGCGCTGCAAGGCGCGCTCCAGCACCTGCTCCTGCGGCACCAGGTCGTTGACCAGGCCCATCGCGTGCGCGCGCTCGCCGGTGATCAGCTCGCCCGTCAGCGACAGCTGCTGGTTCAGCGAGTGGCCGATCTGCAGCGACATCAGGTAGGAGCCGACGATGCTGGCCAGCCCCGCCCGCACTTCCGGTTGCCCCATGCGGATGGCGGGATGGGCCACGCGCAGGTCGCACATCAGCGCCATCTGGAAGCCGGCGCCCACGGCGGTGCCGTTGAGCGCCGCCACGATGGGCTTGTTCACGTCGCGCACGCACTGGTACATCGCGTGCTGGCGGTTCAGCCAGGCGGTCAGGGTGGCGGTCGAGATGGAGGACGACTCCTCCAGGTCCTGGCCCGCGCAGAAGGCACGCTCGCCGGCGCCGGTAAGCACAATGGCGTCGGCGTGGTCGCCGGCATCCAGCTGCTTCAGCGCGCGGCCCAGGCCGGCGCGGATGGAGTCGTCGACGGCATTCATCGCCGCCGGCCGGTTGAAGCGCACGATGGCGACGCGGCCATCGAGCTCCAGGGTGACGGCGTCTTCAGCCATGGGAGCCCTCCTGCTGTTCGATGACCGCATCCACCGCCCAGCCGCCGATGCCGGCGGCGCCGGCGATCAGCGGATTGAGGTCGATGGATGCGATGCGCCCGGCGTTCTCCGCGGCGAACCGGCCCAGGGCGACGGCCGCACGCGCCACTGCCTGCAGGTCCACGG
>DASWUI010000788.1:0-1728 GCA_036401715.1 Ramlibacter sp.
GGCCAGCGCATGCGCCACGGCCGCACCCATCTGCCGCAGGTGCGCAATGCCCCGCGCCGTCGCGAGCACCTCCGCCTGCCCCGAGTACAGCGCCTGCTCGAAGGCCTGCACGGAGTCGCGCCAGTAGGCGGCCAGGTCGAAGCCCTCGGGGCGCGCGGCCGGGCGTGACAGGACCTCGACCGCCGAGATGCCGGACACGCGGTAAGTGCGTGGCCTGCGCTCGCGCGCGGCCACCAGGTACCAGACGCCGGCCTTGAGCACCAGGCCCAGCGGGTCCACCACCTGCCGCGCCGTCCGCTTCCAGCTTTCGTAGGTGATGGCCAGCTGCACGCCATCCCACACCGCGCTGGAAACGACGGCGAGGTGCGGCGAGGGCTCGGACTCGCGGTACCAGTCCACCGGGTCCAGGTGCAGGCGCGAGCTGAGCCGCTGTGCCTGCCCCCGCCAGTCGGCCGGCATGGAGGAGAGCAGCTTGAGCTGCGCGGCGCGCACCTGCTGCTCCAGCCCCAGTTCCCCGGCCGGGCCGGACAGTCCCGAGAGAAACACCGCCTGCGCCTCCGAGGGCGTGAAGCCGCTGAGCGATGCCTTCCATCCCGGCAGCAGCTGGAAGCCGCCGGAGCGCCCGCGCTCGGCGTAGACCGGCACGCCCGCGGCCGTGAGCCCGTCGATGTCGCGGTACAGCGTGCGCACCGACACCTCCAGCGCCTGGGCCAGGGCGGTGGCGCTCATGCGGCCGCGGGTCTCCAGCAGCATCTGGATGGTCAGGAGGCGGGAAGCGCGCATGGCCGCAGTCTAGGCGCAATACCTGCCACAAGGTGGCAGGTATGCAGGCGCAGACTCCGGCCTCCACAACGAAAGGATCCGACGACATGCCCGAAGCCCTCTGGCTCTTCACGCTGCTCGCCTTCAGCATCATGGTCGTGCCCGGCATGGACATGGCCTTCGTCTTTTCCAGCGCGCTGGCCGCCGGCCGGCGCGCCGGCTTCGCCGCGGTGGCGGGCATGGTCGCCGGCGGCGCGGTCCACGTTCTCATGGGGGCGCTCGGCGTCGGCCTGCTGCTGCAGCTGTTCCCCGGCGCGTTCCACGCGCTGCTGGTGGCGGGCGCGGCCTACGTGGCCTGGATCGGCTGGTCGCTCTGGCGTTCGCCCGCCACGCTGGGTGACGCACCGGCCGGTGCGCCGCAGGGGCTGGACCGCACCTTCGTGCGCGCCATGGCGACCTGCCTGCTCAACCCCAAGGCCTACCTGTTCATGGTGGCCGTCTTTCCGCAGTTCATCCGGCCCGCGGAAGGCCTGCCGGCCCTGCAGGCCCTGGTGCTCGGCGGGATCATCGCCTTGGCGCAGGCCATCGTGTACGGGGCCGTGGCGCTCGGCGCCTCCGGGCTGCGCGCGAGCCTGGCCACCAGCGCCACGCTCCAGGTGCGGATCTCGCGCGCCGTCGCGGTCCTGCTGGTTGCCGTGGCGGTCTCCACGCTCGTGCACGCCTGGCGTACCGGCGCTTGACCTAGACTATGGCCGGCGCGTGCCTACCGGCATGCGCTTTCCGGAAGGGCAGCGGCCACCCGCCGCGCGCCTGTCCATAGTAGAACTGGGGCGCGCGATCCGCGCCTGGAGACGACAGACATGAGCCAGCACGAGGCCCTGCGCCTGCACGTGCCGGAGCCCTCAGGGCGGCCCGGCTGCGCCACCGATTTCTCCTACCTCCACCTTTCCGAAGCGGGCGCCGTGC
>DASWUI010000789.1:0-4771 GCA_036401715.1 Ramlibacter sp.
GCGACTGGCAGCTCGGTCACGAGATCGCGCTGTGCGGGCGCCTGATCAAGGGCTACGGCTCCACCCACGAGCGCGGCAAGGAGAACCTGCTGCACGTGCTGGACCACCTGGCCCACGGCGGCCAGGCCGAAGACGCGGCCAAGGCGGTGCGCTCTGCGCGCGAGGCGGCGCTGGCCGACGAGGGCGGCAAGCAGCTCGATGCCACGCTGGTGCAGCACGGCGCGCCGCCGCGCCCCGTCAAGGCCGTGCCCATCCACTGGGTGCGCAAGCCGCGCGGACTGGCGGACGACGGTCCCGGACTGAAGGCGCATTGAGTCGCATAGCATCACAACGACAGGAGACACGAAGATGAACGAACGCAAACCCCTTTCGCTGGCCCGCCGCGCCCTGCTGGCCGGGGCCGCCCTCGCCTGCACCGTGCCCGCCGCGGCCCTGGCGCAGGGGGCCTTCCCCAGCAAGCCCGTGCGGGTGATCGTGAGCTTCCCGCCGGGCGGCGCGGCCGACCAGATCGCGCGCGCCGTTTCCGAGCCACTGGCGCAGGCGCTCGGCCAGCCGGTGGTGGTGGAGAATCGCGCCGGCGCCAACGGCAACATCGCCGGCGACTTCGTGGCCAAGCAGCCGGCCGACGGCCACACGCTGCTCATGAGCTCCGGCGGCACGGTGTCCATCAATCCGCACCTCTATTCGAAGATGCCCTTCGACCCCACGAAGGACCTCGTGCCGGTGGCGGCCGCCGCCCGCGTGCTGGTGTTCCTGGAGGTCAACCCGGACAAGGTGCCGGTGAAGGACGCGCGCGAGTTCCTCGCGCACCTCAAGCGCAACCCGGGCAAGCTGACCTTCGGCTCGCCCGGCAACGGCAGCTCGCCGCACCTGGCCGGCGAGATGATGAAGGCCCAGGCCAACGTGTTCGCCACCCACATTCCCTACCGCGGCGCGGCACCGGCGATGCAGGACCTGCTGGGCGGCCAGATCGACTTCATGTTCGATCCCGGCATCGGCCTGCAGCACGTGAAGGCCGGCAAGCTCAAGCTGCTGGCGGTGGGCAGTCCGAAGCGTTCGCCCCAGTTCCCCGACGTGCCCACGCTGGACGAGATCGGCATGAAGGGCTTCGACGCCGATACCTGGTTCGGCTTCTACGCGCCGGGCGGCACGCCGCAGCCGGTGATCGCGAAGCTGAACGCGGAGATCAACAAGGTGCTGCGCAGCCCCGCCTTCGTGGAACGCATGAACGCGATCGGCGCCATCCCCGCGCCCATGAGCCCGCAGGACTTCGCCACCCGCGGGCAGATCGACAGCGTGCGCTTCGGCGCGCTGATCCGCGAGCGCAACATCAAGGGAGATTGATGAAGGAGGTCGTCTACACGGTGCACGTCGAGTTCGGCGACTGCGATCCGGCGCGCATCGTCTGGTTTCCCAACTTCTTCCGCTGGATCGACGCCGCCTCGCGCCACTTCTTCGTGCAGTGCGGCGTGCCGCCGTGGCACGAGACGGAACAATCGCTGGGCGTGATCGGCACGCCCCTGGTGGACACGCACGCGAAGTTCCTCAAGACCGCCAGCTACGGCGACACGCTGCAGATCCACACCGGCATCGCCGAGTGGCGCGGCAAGAGCTTCGTGCAGCGCTACCGCGTCACGCGCGGCGACGACCTCATCATGGAGTGCGACGAGGTACGCATCTTCGCCGGCCGGCGCGAGGGCGAGGTGCCCGGCATCCGGGCGCTGGCGATTCCGCAGGAGATCCGGGCGCTGTGCACCTGACCTCTTGACCTACGAGGTCGACGAAGCCCGCCCCCGCGACGGCCGCACATCGCACTTCAGCACATCCCGCATGTAGGCCAGGCTCGCCGCCTTGGCCTTCGGCGTCTCCGCCGCGTTGCAGTCCGCCGGCACCCACACGCCCTCGAAGCCGCGCAGGAAGGCGTCCGCCGCCGTCATCTGCACGCACATGTCGGTGGAGAGCCCCGCGACGACCAGCTCGCGCGTGCCCATCTCCTTGAGCAGCAGCTCCAGCGCGGTGCAGTAGAAGGCCGAGTGCCGCGGCTTGAGCAGCGTGATGTCGCGCGGCCGCGGCGCCAGCAGCCGCGCGATCTCGCCGCTGGCGTCCTCGCGCGCGCAGCACTGCGCGACCAGCGCCTGGAAGTCGGACTGCCAGACGCCGTAGTTGTCGTTGGCGTAGACCACGGTCACCTTCTCGCCATCGAGCTGCTCGCGCAGCCGCACGGTGGCGCGCGCGGCGGTCAGCGCAGGCTTCGCGAGCTTCTCCGCCCCCGGGAAGTTCAGCGGGTTGATGAAGTCGACGAGGAGGAGGACGCGCCGGCTGCGCGGGACCTGGGCGGGTTTCATGGGTGCAAAGGAAAACGGCGCCCATGGTAGGGCGCCGTCCGGCCGCGGCCTGTAGGAAGCGGGCGTTACTTCTTGCCCAGGCCCATGCGCGCCGCGCCTTCGGTGTACAGCTTGGTCTTGCTGGCCATGAAGCCGTCCATCTCCTCGACGCCGACGTTCACCAGCTCGAAGCCGCTCTTGGCGGCCAGCTGCTTCATCTCCTCGTCGTTGTTCAGGGCGCGCCACAGGTCGGAGATGCGCTTGCGCTCCGCCGCCGGCGTGGACTTCGGCACGCCGATGCCGCGGTAGGCGCCGTCGATCCACTCGACGCCCAGCTCCTTGAAGGTGGGCACGTCGGGCATCAGGGGATGGCGCTTCTCCATCGCCACGGCGATCGGGCGCACGCCCTTGTCCTTGTTGGCGATCGCGAACGGCGTGTAGGTCATCGCGCCATCCACCTGGCCGCCCAGCACGGAAGTCGCCAGGTCGCCGGTGCCCTTGAAGGGCACGTACAGCGTCTTGATGCCGAAGGCGGCGTTCAGGCGCTCGTGCGCGGCGTGGTTGGCCGAGTACTGGCCCGAGCCGGCCAGGCTGAACTTGCCCGGGTTGGCCTTCACGTGCTGCAGGAAGTCCTGGAAGTTCTTGATCGGGCTCTTGCCGTGCACCACGAGGATGTCGGGCGTGAAGTGGAACCAGAACACCGGCGTGATGTCGGCGGTCTTGTACTGCACGTCGCCCTGGATCGGCTGGAACACGATGTGCGGCAGGTTCACGCCGACCACGTTGGCGCCGTCGCCGGGCAGCTGGTTCATCTGCGTCCACATCAGCGCGCCGCCGGCACCGGCCTTGTACTGGATGATGGTCTCGACGGACGGGCACTTCTTCTTCAGCACCACCTGCTGGTGGCGCGCCGAGAGGTCGGACTCGCCCCCGGGCGGGAAGGCCTGCCAGTACTGCACGTTCTTGTCGGGACAGCCCGCGGACTGGGCGAACGCCACCGGCGCGAGCAGCGCCAGGGCCAGGGTGGAAAGGATGCGCTTCATCGATGTCTCCTTCTAGTGATGCACTGCGAGGCAGCTTTGTGGCACGGAATCAGCGGTTCAACAACCGGGAAACCACCGCGGCGGTCACGTCGGCCGTCTTCGCCTTGCCGCCCAGGTCGCCGGTGTGCAGCGACGGGTCGGCCGTGATCTCCTCGATGGCCTTCATCAGGCGCGCGGCAGCCTCCGCCTCGCCCAGGTGCTCCAGCAGCATCACGCAGCTCCAGAAGGTGCCCACCGGGTTGGCGAGGCCCTTGCCCATGATGTCGAAGGCGGAACCGTGGATCGGCTCGAACATGCTGGGGTAGCGGCGCTCGGGATCGATGTTGCCCGTGGGGGCGATGCCCAGGCTGCCCGCGAGCGCGGCCGCGAGGTCGCTGAGCACGTCCGCGTGCAGGTTGGTGGCCACCAGCGTGTCCAGCGAGGCGGGGCGGTTCACCATGCGCGCGGTGCAGGCGTCCACCAGTTCCTTGTCCCACTTGACGTCCGGGAACTCCCGGCTAACCTGCAGGGCGATCTCGTCCCACATGACCATGCCGTGGCGCTGCGCGTTCGATTTGGTCACCACCGTCAGCTGCTTGCGCGGGCGCGACTGCGCCAGCTTGAAGGCGAAGCGCATGATGCGCTCCACGCCGGCGCGCGTGAGGATGCTCACGTCGGTGGCCACTTCGATCGGGTGGCCCTGGTGGGCGCGGCCGCCGACGCCCGCGTACTCGCCCTCGGAGTTCTCGCGCACGATCACCCAGTCGAGGTCCTTGGGGCCGCAGCGCTTCAGGGGCGCGTCGATCCCGGGCAGGATGCGCGTCGGCCGCACGTTGGCGTACTGGTCGAAGCCCTGGCAGATCTTCAGGCGCAGGCCCCACAGCGTGATGTGGTCGGGGATGTGCGGGTCGCCGGCGGAGCCGAACAGGATCGCGTCCTTGTCGCGCAGCGCCTCCAGGCCGTCGTCCGGCATCATCTTGCCGTGGGCGCGGTACCAGTCGCCGCCCCAGCCGAAGTTGGTGAAGGTGAAGCTGAAACCGGCGCCGCTGGCGGCCAGCGCCTGCAGCACTTCCTGCCCCGCGGGGATGACTTCCTTGCCGATGCCGTCGCCGGGAATGCAGGCGATCCTGTACGTCTTCATGGGAATTCCTTTCAGCGCGCACTGTAGGCGGCGCGCGCCGGAAAGAACGCTCCCGGTTTCATCCCATTGTTAACCTGGCGGGCAACAATGCCGGAGCGCCTCAGAGCGCCTTGTTCAGGTCGATGTCCAGCCCGCCCTGCTTGAGCTCGCGCGCGAGCAGCAGGCGCCAGACGCCCGCCGCATCGAGCGGCACGCGGTCGAGCGAGTCCAGCCCGGGGGCCGAGGCCTGCGCCGGCAGCAGCAGGCACATGCGCTGTGCGCCCAGCACGCCCAGCAGGAAGCCG
>DASWUI010000790.1:0-2788 GCA_036401715.1 Ramlibacter sp.
TGATGACGCTGGCCGAATGGCGCACGTACCTCGGGCTGGCACGTCCCGCCCCGGCGGTGGCCCTGCCGCCGGACGCGGCCGCCTGCTGGACCGAGACGCGCCGGCCGGGCGGCGGCGCTCGCCTGCTCGCGCACCGCCACGCCCTCCTTCCTCCTTCTCCGGCATTGCGCTGCGCGCGCGGTTGCACGCCGGTCGCCGGCGCGCTCGGCATGCTGCGGGTGCTGCGCCGTGGCGGCACGGCGCTGCTCGGTGCGCGCCGCGCCGAGCCGGGCGCACTCGCACGCACGTGCGCCGAAGTGGCGCTGCCATGAGCGACGAGCCGGTCGCGCACGAGTGGATGGAGGACGGTGTAGCGCACATCGACGTGCGCGGCCTGCCGCCGCCGCAGCCGCTGGTGGCGATCCTGCGGCGCGTCCACACGCTGGCGTCCGGGCAGTGCCTGGTCACCCACCACGACCGCGATCCCCTGCTGCTCTACACGGAGCTGGCCGAGATCGGCTGGGACGCCGAGCGCATCCCCGCCCCCGCCGGTGAGGTGCGGCTGCTGCTGCGGGCGCAGCCATGACGGTGGCCGCTGCCTTTCTCGGCGGCGCGGGCGGGAGGTTGCTGCCGCTCGACATCCCGCTGCGCTTTTCGCTGGCGGCGGCCGTCTACCACGTGCTGGGGTGGCTGGCGCTCGCGGCCTGCGCGGGCGATGGCCTGGCGTTCCGCGGCGGACTCGGCTGGCCGCTGGCCGCGCTGCACCTGTTCACCCTCGGCGTCTTCGGCATGACCGCGCTGGGCGCGGCCGCCCAGTTGCTGCCGGTCGCCACGCGCCAGTCGCCGGTCGGCGCGCGCGGGCTGAAGGCGATCTGGTGGCTGTACACCCCGGGAGTGGCGGCGATCGTGCTGGGCATGGGCAAGGCCCAACCCGCCTTGCTGGCAGCCGGCGCGGTTTCGGTGGCGCTGGCCTTGCTCGCATGGACCGTCCTGGTCGCCAGGCATCTCGCCGGCGCGCGCGGCATGCCGGGCGTGACGGCGCATGCCTGGGTGGCCCTGGCCTCGCTGTGGGTGCTGCTTGCCAGTGCCCTGCTGCTGGCGGCCGGCTGGCTGGGCTGGCCGGCACCGGACCGGCGCCTGCTGGTGCCGCTGCACCTGCTGTTCGCGCCCTTCGGCTTCATGGGGATGCTCGCGCTGGGCCTGTCCTACATCCTGGTGCCGATGTTCGCGCTGGCGCATCCGCCGCGCCCGGCGGTGCAACTCGGATCCTGCGCATTGCTGGTCGCCGGGCTCGCGCTCGCCGCGCTGTCGCTGCCGGCGGGGAATGCCGCGTGGCTGCGCGTGCTCGCGTGGAGCTGCGGCATGGCGGGCGTGCTGCTGCACCTGCACTCGCTGCGGCGCGCGCTCGCCCAGGGCATGCGCAAGGAGCTTGGCCGATCCTTCGTGCTGGTGAAGCTCGCCTGGGCAGCGCTGTTGCTGGCGCTGGTCCTGGGCGGACTCGCCTGGGCCGGCACCGACCTGCCGCGCGTGGAGGCGTGGTTCGGCCTGGCGCTGCTGGCCTGGCTGCTCGGGTTCGTCCTGGGCATGCTGCAGCGGATCCTGCCCTTCCTCTCCGCGCTGCACGCCGCGGCCGGCCGGCGCCGCGGACCCACGGCGTCTTCGCTGACGCACGAAGGCAGCCTGAAGGCGCATTTCTCCTGCCACGCGGCCGCCTTCCTGCTGCTGGCGCTCGGCCTCGCCTTCGACAGCACCGCGCTCGCGCGGCTCGGCGCGCTGGCAGGGCTGGCCGGCGCGCTCGCGTTCGCCGGCTTCTGCTGGCACCTCGTGCGCCGCCTGCGCCGCACCGCACCTTGAGCTGGCGCAATGTTCCGTCGCCCTATTCCGGTACCTTGATACCGGTTTGACCCGCAAGGAGCCGCCCATGACCACGACCCAAGTCGGCCGGATGCTGGACGAGGAGCACCGCGCCAACCTCGATCTGCTGTCGCGCATCGAACAGGCGATCGGCCGCGCGCCCGGGCTGACGCCGCAGCTCACCAGCCTGCTGGTGGAATTCGCCCATGCGATGGAACACGACATCGGCCGTCATTTCCGCTTCGAGGAGGAGCACCTGTTCCCGCGCATGGCGGACGCCGGCGACGGCTCCATCGCCGCCCTGATGCGCGAGGAGCACGAGGCGATCCGCGAGGCGGCCTCCGAGCTGATCCCGCTGGCCCGCGAGGCCGCGGCCGGCACCATCGACGAGGAGGGCTGGGACCGGCTGCGGCTGGTCGCGCTGGAGCTCGTGGAACGCCAGGTCTCGCACATCCAGAAGGAAACCATGGCGGTGCTGCCGATGCTGGAGGACCTGCTGGACCCCGACACCGACGGCGAACTCGCCCTCGAATACGCGGCAACGGCCTGACGCGGGCCGGGCCTAGCCGGCCGGCTTCGGCGGAACGTCGAGGCCGCGGGTCACGGCCGGCCGCTGCACGAAGGCATCGAGCACGCGCTGCACCTCGCCGAACTCGTGAAAGCCCACCAGCTCACCTGCGGCATAGAAGCCGACGAGATTGCGTACCCACGGGAAGATCGCGATGTCCGCGATGCCGTAGTCGTCGCCCAGCATCCACTGCTTCCCCTTCAGGTGCTTGTCCAGCACGGCGAGCAGGCGCTTCGATTCGCCCGCATAGCGGTCGCGCGGCCGCTTGTCCTCGTAGTCCTTGCCGGCGAACTTGTGGAAGAAGCCGAGCTGGCCGAACATGGGGCCGACGCCGCCCATCTGGAACATCAGCCACTGGATCGCCTGATAGCGGCCCGCCGCATCCTG
>DASWUI010000791.1:0-2030 GCA_036401715.1 Ramlibacter sp.
CATCGGCCTGCCCGGGCGCGACGGCTACGAACTGGTGCGCCGGGTGCGGCAGCTGCAGGGCGAGCGGCAGGCGCCGCACCTGCCGGTGATCGCGCTGACCGCGTTCGCGCGCGCGCAGGACCGGCGCAAAACGCTGGATGCCGGCTTCGACCTGCACCTGAGCAAGCCGCTCAAGCCGCACCAGCTGCTCGATGCGATCAGCCGCTGCCGCGGCCCGGCCGCGGACACGTGAGCGCGTGCTGACGCCCGGCAGTCGCGGGGCGGTCCTCCCCTGTTTGGGGGGTCTGCCTAAGCATTGAGCACCGCAGCGCAAGCCGCGCCACGCCTTGCTGCGCGGAGCAACGGAGGCCCGCTGGGGCGGTCTTGTCCACAGTGACGGTGGATATCTCGAAGCCGCCGGCGGCCGAAAGCACTTGACACTTGCGCCGCATCGGCGGCTGGAGCCTGCAGCCACCGATGCGGGGAGCGCCCGCACGCCGGTTCAACGGTTCGGCCGGGCTGGGACCGGCTCAGCCGGACCCGCGGCGCGCGAACGGGAATAATGGACGGCTTGCCAACCACCAAGGACGACATGCGCTTCCTGCACTACGCCTGGGCCGTCGCCGGCCTCGCACTCGTGGCCGCCTGCACGCCTCCCAGCAGCCCGCCCGCGGCCAGCCCGCCGGCCGGCGCCACGCCGAACGTCGGCGCGCTGACCACCACCGCGCGCGTCACCACCCCCAGCGGCATCGTGTTCGAGTCCATGCAGCCGGGCAGCGGTCCCTCGCCCAAGGCGACCGACACGGTGCGTGTCCACTACCGCGGCACCTTCCAGGACGGGCGCGAGTTCGACAGCTCCTACAAGCGGGGGCAACCCACCTCCTTCCCGCTCAATCGCGTGATCCCGTGCTGGACGGAGGCGGTGCAGATGATGAAGCCGGGCGGCAAGGCGCGCATCACCTGCCCGCCGCAGCTCGCGTACGGCGAGCGCGGCGCCGGCGGCGTGATCCCGCCGAATGCCACGCTGGTGTTCGAGATCGAACTGCTCGCGATCCAGTGAGGCCACTGCACGGGTGATCCCGGGCTGGACCACGAAGGGGAAGCCGCCCACAATGAGCGGATGCTCACCTTCTACTATGCCCCCGGCACCTGTGCCCTCGCATCCCACCTGGCGCTCGAATACGCGGGCGCGCCCTACGAGGCGAAGCGGCTCGATTTCAAGCAGTCGCAGCAGCGTTCGCCCGAGTACCTGCGCGTCAACCCGAAGGGCCGCGTGCCGGCGCTGGTGACCGGGCGCGGCGTGCTGACCGAGACGCCGGCGCTGCTGCAGTACATCGCGCAGAGCTTCCCGCAGGCGAACCTGGCGCCGCTGGAAGACGCCTTCCTGCTGGCCAAGGCCAACGAGTTCAACAGCTACCTGTGTTCCACCGTGCACGTGAACCACGCGCACAAGGGCCGCGGCTACCGCTGGGTGGACGCCGAGGACACGGCGGCGCTCGAGGCGATGAAGAAGAAGGTGCCGCAGACCATGGCCGAGAGCTTCACGCTGATCGAGGAGCAGATGCTCAAGGGCCCCTGGGTCCTGGGCGAGCGCTTCAGCACCAGCGACATGTACCTCTACACCCTCACGCGCTGGCTGGAGGGCGACGGCGTGGACGTGAACCGTTTCCCCAAGGTGGCGGACCACATGCGGCGCATGGACGCGCAGCCGCAGGTGCGCAAGGTCGCCGCCCTGCACCAGTGAACGCCATGTACCAGCCGTTCGATCTCTCGGGCAAGGGCGTTGTCGTCACCGGCGGCAATGGCGGCATCGGCTACGGCATGGCGCGCGCGCTGCTCGCGTCGGGCGCGGCCGTCGCGGTATGGGGCTCCAATCCGGACAAGACCGCGCGGGCCAAGGCCTCGCTCGCCGCCGAGTGCGGCGACGCGGCGCGCGTGCACGCCTTCGTGTGCGACGTCGGCGACGAGGCGCAGGTGGAGCGCAGCTTCGCCGATTCGGTCACGGCGCTGGGCCGCGTGGACAGCTGCTTCGCCAATGCGGGCGTCTCCAG
>DASWUI010000792.1:0-1773 GCA_036401715.1 Ramlibacter sp.
TGGACCCCGGCGAACCTGGCGCAGCTGCAGGAGCTGTCGCTCGCCAGGCTGCCGCCGCTGCCGCCGGACCCCTCCAACCGCGTCGCCGACGACGAGCGCGCCGCCGAACTGGGGCAGCGCCTGTTCTTCGACCAGCGGCTCAGTGCCAACGGCAAGGTGGCGTGCGCGAGCTGCCACTTGCCGGACAAGCTGTTCCAGGACGGCACGCCCCGCGCGAAGGGCGTGGGCACCACCGACCGGCGCACCATGAGCATCATCGGCACCGCGCGCAGTCCCTGGCAGTTCTGGGACGGCCGCAAGGACAGCCAGTGGGCGCAGGCGCTGGGGCCCCTGGAAAGCGCGGTGGAGCACGGCGGCGACCGCACGCAGTACGTGCACCTGCTGGCCGCGCATTACCGCGCCGAGTACGAGGCGATCTTCGGCGCCATGCCCGACCTGCGCGGCCTGCCGAAGCATGCCGGCCCGGTGCCCGACCCGCAGGCGAATGCCGCCTGGCGCGCGCTGCCGCAGGGCGAGCGCGACAGGGTCAGCGGCGTGTTCGCCAACCTGGGCAAGGCGATCGCCGCTTACGAGCGCAGGATCGAACCGGGGCCTTCGCGCTTCGACGCCTACGTGGAAGCGGCCGCCGCCGGCGAGGGCGCCCGGATGCAGTCCACGCTGTCACGCGACGAGGTGGCGGGCCTGAGGCTGTTCCTCGGGAAGGCGCAATGCGTGCAGTGCCACGGCGGCCCGCTGTTCACGAACAACGAGTTCCACAACACGGGCGTGCCTGCGGCGCGCGGGCTGCCGGCCGACAGCGGACGGCTTGCCGGGGCGAAGCAGGTGCTGCAGGACGAGTTCAACTGCCTCGGCCCGTTCAGCGACGCGAAGCCGCAGCAGTGCGGCGAGATCCGCTTCCTCGCCGCGGACAACACCAGCCAGCTGCGGCAGTTCCGTGTTCCGTCGCTGCGCAACGTCGCCGAACGCGCGCCCTACATGCACGCCGGCCAGTTCGCGACCTTGCGGAAAGTGGTGGAGCACTACAACCGCGCGCCGGCGGCGCCGCAGGGGCACAGCGAGCTGCAGCCGCTGGGACTGTCGCCGATCGAGATCGACCAGCTGGTCGCCTTCCTCGGCACCTTGAGCGGCCCGGTCAAGGCCGAGGCCCGCTGGCTGCAGGCGCCCGCGCAGTGACCCGCTAGCGCTGCGGCGGCAGCGTCCGCAGCCACTGCGTCAGGGCAGCGTGGGCCGACTGCGGCTGCGGCTGCGGAGCGGGTGCGTGGCAGGACTTCGCGGCGGACGCCGTGGAGCCTGCCCGCACCTGCTTGAGCGTCTTCGCGGCGCGCTTGGCCTCGCCGTTGGCCGGTTTCGCGGGCGCGGCGAGTTCCTCCAGGATGGCGCAGTGCGGCTCGTCGTCGCCCCTGCACTTCGCGACCAGGTCGGACAGGGTGGCGCGCATCTCGTCGATCTCGCGCTGCCGCTCCTCCAGTTCCGCCAGCTGCTGGCGCGCGAGCTCCTTGACCTCGCGGCTGGCCCGGTGGTCGTCGCGCCAGAGCGCCAGCAGCGAGTCGATCTGCTTGACGGAGAAGCCCAGCGCGCGCGCCTGGCGGATGAAGCGCAGCATGCCCACTTCGCGCTGCGAATAGAGCCGGTAACCGGCGTCCGTGCGCTCCACGTCCGGGATCATGCCCAGGGATTCGTAGTGCCGGATCATCTTGGGGGTGACGCCCGCCGCGGCGGCGGCTTCCCCGATGTTCATGTGGCCCATGCCAGGCTCCTTCGCGTTTGGCTGCA
>DASWUI010000793.1:0-3220 GCA_036401715.1 Ramlibacter sp.
GGCGGCGCCGACTCGCAGGGCTTCCGGCCCAGCGGCCTGGCGCCGGACAGCCGCGCATGGACACCGGGGGTCGCGTGGCCGAGGGCGCTACGCGAGTTCACCGTGCCTGCGCGGCTGGGGAATGCCTAGGGCGCGGCGCGACGAAGTTCAGGTGCTCGCGCCGGGCTCGACCGGCAGGGGTGGATTCTCTGTCTCGAGGTCCGCGACGCGCACGAGGCCTTCGACGGTGAAGGTGCCGTGGCGCGTGGTCCCGCCTTCCGGCCAGCTGCAGTAGGCGAGGTTGAGGGAGCGGGCGAGGACGTTCATGACCGGGCCGCCGGAGCTGGAGACGACACGGTCGCCCGGCTGGATGACGCTAGGTTCTTGCACGCGGGAATTATGGTGAGCCCGCATTCGCAGGGCTGTACGGGGAGGTAACGTTGTGCACTGTCGTGGGATGCGCGCCACAGCACGCGCGCGTGCCGGTTCCCTCGGGGACGCGACTATGCCGCGCCGTGCGCGACCGTTTCGATGTAGTGCACGAAGGCCTTGAGCTCCGACTTCAGGAAGGCCGCGTCGGCCCCGAGCTGGCGGCACCGGTCCTTCACGGCGGGGCTCGCATACTCGCTGAAGACCACGATCCTGCCGTCCGGGCGGGCGGCCCTGCACCGACGCACCAGGCCGAAGCCGGAGCCCTCCCCGAGAAGCAGGTCGAGCACCGCCAGGCGCCACTCGCCCCGGTTGCGGTGCAGCCAATCGGTGGCCTCCGTTTCGCCGACGGCTGCGCCGACGACCTTGAAGTTCCCAACGCTCTGGATCAGGTCCCGCAGCGCACTCTGCATGTGCCGCGAATCCTCGACCATGAAAACGGGAATGTGGCCCGCCATGTCCTTGTTCCTCGCTGCCGCCGGGGCACGGGGATGCCCGCGCGGCTGGACGCACATTCGATGCGAATCGAACTGCCCAGTATGTAGGCCGCTTCCGTATTGCGCGTGGGAATCGTCCTACCTTTGGGTTCGGGCGCTCGCGGCGCCGGCTGCTTTCCCGAGTGCCGGGCGCGCGGGACGCGGTCCGTGGCCATGCCGCGGCATGACTTGTAGGTGCGCTCCCACCGCACGCAGGGAGCCCCGGGCGACATCCGGCATCGGCAATTCCCCCGAGCATCACGCCCGGAAACCGCCATCGCGATGACGAGCCCGGATAAGCAACATGACCCGGTCCGCACGTGGACCGACGAGAGCCTGCCGATGGAAACACGCAGGGAGCTGCTGGCCAGGGAAGTGGACGGCCTGCGGCGCCGCCGGCAGGAGCGGCCGAAAAGCAGCGACCAGCCACCGAGGGACCAGGACACGACCGGGTCCCACCCCGGTTAGCGGGCGCCCGCCCTCAGCGTTCGCTGCGCCGTTCGCGATCGCGCGTGTCCGCCTCGTCGCGGGCGAACGCGCGCTCGGGCCGCAGGTTGCTGCCGGTGCGCCGGGGCTCCTCCATGCGGCGCTCCTGCGCGCCGCGGCGGGCCGGCTCGGGAGCCTCCTCCAGCAGTTCGGAGAACAGGGCCCGGTAGTGCACCAGCGCCTGCCGCAGCGCCTCCGTGTCGGCCTGGCCCTGCCGGTCGCGCAGCGCGATCTCGTGCGCGGCGCGGTAGTGCTCCACCACCAGCGGATGGTCCACCGAGATGTCGGCCGCGCGGCTCTCGAAGTCCCCCATGGGGTAGCCGCGGTGCAGCATGACGTCGCGCACCAGCAGGTCGGCCTCGGCCACCGCCGTGCGCGGGTTGTCCACGAAGCGCGCCTGCACGCCCTGCCACTCCATGCGATAGCGCTGCGCCTCGTGCGGCGCGAGCGCCACGATGTCCAGCTTCTGCACGCGCTTCTCGCGCGCGGCCAGGTCGGCCTCGGCCTTGCCGCGGCTGCCCGTGCGCTCCACCGTGCGTTCGTACTCGGGGCCGAAGCGCTGCGCCAGGTGGTCGGAACGGCGCCTGCGCGCGAGCAGGGCGCCGGCGATGACCAGCAGCAGGACGATGATCGCCAGCGTGATGAGAAGGTTGGTGTCCATGGAAATCTCCCTGTAGAACGGACCGTGCGCTTGCGTCGAGCGCCTCCCGCATGCTGGCAGCAAAGCGCCGGCTGCACAGCCCGCTGTCGCCTCGTGTAACGTGGGGCCCCTGTGAGGACCCGCGGATGAGCCTGCACTACCTGGACTTCGACTTCAGCGGCGACGAGGAGGGCCATGGCAGCTTCGACGCCATGGCCTCGGTCGCGCCCGGCCAGTTCGCCGCCCTGCAGGCCGAGGTGGTGCGCGTGCTCGGCTGGGCGGAGCGGACCTTCGGCCCGGCGGCGGCACTCGAGGAAGGCGGCGAGTGGGACTACGAACTGCAGGGCGCGCGCGAGACCAGCACGCCCCTGCGCGTGCAGTACGGGGCCGGCGGGCTGGAACTGCACGATGCCGGCCCGGCATCCGGGCGCATCGCGCTGAGCCTGACGCTCAGCGGGACGGCCGCCTTCTGCGGCGCGCTGCGCGGCGCCTTCGGACTGGATTGAGCCGCCCCTTCCTACGAGGTGCCACGACCGGATGGGGCAAGATGCGGCCATGGCCGACCGACAGCTGTACCTCGACTGCGATGGCGTGCTCGCCGACTTCGACCGCGGCGCCGAGAAGATCCTCGGCCTGCCGCCGCGGGTGTTCCAGGACGAGCACGGCGCGGCGCGGTTCTGGGCGCGCCTGGCCCAGCACCCGGATTTCTTCGGCAGCCTGCCGCTGATGCCGGGTGCGACGCAACTGTTCGAGGCCGTCCGGCACCTGCACCCCGTCATCCTGACCGGCCTGCCGCGCGGCAACTGGGCCGCGGCGCAGAAGGTGCGCTGGGCGGAGAGGCACTTCCCGGGCACCAGGATCATCACCACGCTGGCCGCCGACAAGCGCGACCACTGCAGCAGCGGCGACGTGCTGGTGGACGACACGCTCAAGTACCGCGACCTGTGGGAGGGCGCCGGCGGCATCTTCATCCACTACCAGGGCGTGGAGCAGGCGCTGCACGAGCTGGCCGGGCTGTTCCCGCTGCCCGCGCGGGCCGCGCGCCGCGCATGATCGTCGTGTTCTGGATGGAATTCGAGGCGGCCGCCGAAGGCGAGCCGCACGCGCGCACCTTCGCCGCCGATGCGCTGGCCGAGGCGCTGCGCTTCGCCGAGGAACTGCGCGCGCGGCGCAAGGGCGGCGCGCGCATCAGCCACGTCGCGATCCAGTC
>DASWUI010000794.1:0-2297 GCA_036401715.1 Ramlibacter sp.
CGTGCACCAGTTCCCCACGGTGCGCAAGGCCCTGGCTTCCGCGCTCGGCCGGCTGTGAGCGCGGCAGGGTAACCTTCGGCGCATGCCGAAGGGCCTGCTGCTCTCCACCCTCGTCCTGCTCGCCGGCGCGCTCGCCGTGTATGCGGCGCTGCTGGCCTTCCTCTGGTGGAAGCAGGAAAGCCTGATGTTCTACCCGGTGCCGCTGCCGCCGGACTACCCGCTCGCGCCGGCAGCGGACGTGCGTGAACGCACGGTGCAGGTGAAGGGCGCGCAGCTTTCGGTACTGCACCTGCAGCGACCGGGCGCCCGGGGCGTGGTGTTCTTCCTGCACGGCAACGCCGGCAACCTGGCCGGCTGGTTCGGCAACGCGGACTTCTGGCGGCAGGCGGGCTTCGACCTCGTCATGATGGACTACCGGGGCTTCGGCAAGAGCACCGGCCACATCGGCAGCGCGCGGCAGCTGCGCGAGGACGTGCGCGCGGTGTGGGATGCCTTCGCGCCGCAGTACCGCGGCCGCCGCGTGGTGCTCTACGGCCGCTCGCTGGGCAGCGGGCTGGCGGCCGACCTGGCGCGGCAACTCGGCGAGCGCGGACAGGCGCCGGACCTCACCGTCCTCGTCTCGCCCTACACCAGCATCCGGGCGCTCACCGCGGAGTACTACCCCTGGGTGCCATCGCTGCTGGTGCGCTATCCGCTGGACACCGCCGGCCACCTGCCGCACCTGCGCGGCCGCGTGCTGCTCATGCACGGCGAGAACGACGTGCTGATCGGCCTGCACCACGCGCGGCGCCTGCAGCAGGTGTCGCCCTCGGCGCGGCTGGTGACCTTGCCGGGCGCCGGGCACGACGACCTGCACGAGCACCCCCTGTACCGGCGGGAGCTGCTCGGCGCGCTCGCGGCGCTCTGAACGCTGCCGCCGGGCAGGACGCGGCATTTCCCCACAGCGCGCGCTCGACAGTGCGCCAAGAATGCGCGTCCATGGAATTCGCGCTCTGGTCCGTCATCGTCGGCCTGCTGCTGGTGCTGATGGCGCTGGGCGGCAGCGTGCTCAAGCGCCTGCCGCTGTCCACCGCCATGCTGTACCTGCTGGTGGGGCTCGGCGTCAGCCCGCTCGGGCTCGACCTGATGTCGCCGCATGCGCGCGTCAACGCGCACGCGCTGGAGCGCATCGCCGAAGTCGTGGTGCTGCTGTCGCTGTTCACCGCGGGGCTCAAGCTGAGCCCCGGGCTGCACGACCGGCGCTGGGCGCTGCCGGTGCGCCTGGCCCTCAATTCCATGGTGGTGACGGTGTTCCTGATCGCGGGCGCCGCCTGGCTGTTCCTGCGCCTGCCGCCGGGCGCCTGCATCCTCCTGGGCGCGATCCTGGCGCCCACGGACCCCGTGCTGGCCTCCGAGGTGCAGCTGCAGAAGCCGGGCGACCAGGACAAGCTGCGCTTCGCGCTCACGGGCGAGGGCGGGCTCAACGACGGCACCGCTTTCCCGTTCGTGATGCTGGGGCTGGGACTGCTGGGCCTGCACGAGCTGGGCGAATTCGGCTGGCGCTGGCTGGCGGTGGACGTGCTGTGGGCGACGGCAGCCGGCCTGGGCACCGGCTGGGTGCTGGGCATCTTCATCGGCCGGCTGGTGCTGTACCTGCGCCGCAAGCACAAGGAGGCCGTGGGGCTCGACGACTTCCTGGCGCTGGGCCTCATCGGGCTGTCCTACGGCTGCGCGCTGCTGCTGCATGCCTATGGTTTCCTGGCCGTGTTCGCCGCGGGCGTGGCGCTGCGGCGGCTGGAGCAGCGGCACAGCGGCGGAAGCACCAGCGACGAGCCGGTGCAGCAGGCGCTGGCCGATCCGGACCGCAGCGTCGCCGAGAACATCGCGACCGACCCGAAGCACGGGCCGGCCTTCATGGCGCAGGCGGTGCTGGGCTTCAACGAACAGGCCGAGCGCATCGGCGAGGTCGCGATCGTGATCACCATCGGCGCGCTGCTGTGGGCGGTGCAATGGGCGCTGGCGCCCTGGTGGTTCGTGCCGCTGCTGCTGCTGGTGATCCGTCCGGTGGCGGTACGCGCCGGGCTGGCACGCTCGTCCGTGTCGCGAGGTCAGCGCTGGCTCCTCGGCTGGTTCGGCATCCGCGGGGTCGGTTCGCTCTACTACCTGATGTATGCCGTCAACCATGGGCTGGAGCCCGCGCTGGCGGAGCAGCTGATCTCGCTGACCCTGGCGGTGGTGGTGAGCTCCATCGTCGTGCACGGCATCTCCGTGACGCCGCTCATGGCCGCGTACGAGAAGGCCGTGCGGTCGCGGCCGCG
>DASWUI010000795.1:0-2762 GCA_036401715.1 Ramlibacter sp.
CCTGCAGCACCCTGGGCAAGGTGGTGGTATCGCGTCCCGCATGGGCCGCGCCACGGCCCGCGGCCTCCGCCATGAAGGAAGTCTTGAGCAGCGCGTCCAGCCCCTGGCGCAGCGCGGCGCGCTCGGGCGAGAGGCCGAAGCGCTTCTCGCCTTCCAGCCACACGATGCCCGGTTCGCCGCCGGTGCCGAAGGCGAGTTCGAACTGCCGCCGGAACTCCGCGAACGAGGCGCCGGACTGGTTCTGCAGCTGGTGCAGCGTCTCCGGCCCGAACAGGCGCGTGCGTTCGATCCGCTTGAGGATGTGCTGGTACGCCGGTCCCAGCTGCAGGCTCGCATGCCCCATCCAGCCGTTGCGACCCCTGGCCAGCATCGCGTGCTGGTCGTCCAGCAGCGCGTGCACGGCGCGGTAGCGCTCGAGCGTGCGGTCGAAGGGCACCGGCCGCACCGGCGGGTCGAACAGGCCCGTGCTGCGCTCCACCAGGCCCTGCTCCAGGGCGAACAGGTCGTTGGTGTTCAGCAGCCGGGTGTGCAGCGCGCCCATCCCCTTGCCGAGCGCGCAGCGCGTGGCCCACTGCAGCCGCGACTGCATCAGCGCCGGCTGGATGTTGACCTCGTCGTTGACCTGGAACATCCGCACCGCGCCGGCCAGCGCACCGGGCAGTTCCTTGCCGAGCGTATAGGCCACGAGCTTGCGCAGCTGCTCGGCCTGCCCGCCGCTGTACTGCAGGGAGAGGAAGGACTGGACCGCTTCGTCGAGCCGTTCGACGCTGACCACGTAGTCGGCCACGGCCACGAATTCCGGCAGGTCCTCGGCCGCGGCGGTGAGCTTGCGCTCCAGCGCCTGCGGCACCGGCGACTGGCAGTCCGCGCCCATCAGGAGGTCGCCGGTGCCCCGCACCAGGGGCACGCCGGTCAGCCGGCTGGCGCGCGAATACAGCTCGCGCCTGAGGGTTTCCACCACGATGTCGCTGAATTCGCGCTCGACGCGCGCATGGATCTGCTCCTCCAGGCTGTCGAAGGCCTGCCAGGAACCGGGCAGGAACACGGTCCACATCGCATCGCGATGCAACCGCTCGCTCGCCGACAGCAAGGCGAGCGCCTTGCGCCGGTACCACTCGGGATCGACCGCCTCGCGGTGCTGCGCGCGGGCCCGGAAGTGCGCGTCCGCGTTCAGCTGCATCAGGGTGCGCGTCAGCTCCATGCGCCAGGCGCCGAGCTGGTAGCCCGCGACGGCGATGCCGGCCGCCCACAGCGCCAGCACGGCATAGGCGAGCGTGACCGGCAAGCCATGGGTACGCACTGCGCCGCGCAGGCGCTGCCAGGCCGCGGCGATCATGGCGTCCCCGTGCCGCGCTGCGGCGCCGGCTGCAGCAGTTCGCGCACGGGCCAGGTCTGCCAGAACCAGATGGCTTCCGAGAGCACCAGCAGCGCGGCGGCCACGCCGGCCACGCGCAGCCACGGCCGCCAGCGCGCACGCGCGGGCTGCGCCACACCGGACCCTGGAGTTTCCGCCGCCATGCCATCCCCTCGCTAGAAAGCAGACCGCCAAGGCTAAGGAATGCGGCGCGGCTGCTTGTCAGGATTTATCCGCAGGACCTGTCGGACGCCGCTGGCAAATTCAGATCCCGGCGGGCCGCCGGATGATCTTCATCCGATCGACGGTCTTGACGGTCACCTGCCGGATCTCGGAGCCGTGCATCACGGTCAGGCGCACCTCGCTTTCGGGGTCGGGGCGCGCCCAGAGCTTCTGGTAGAAGCCCTCCAGCGTGCTGACCTTCTGGTCGTCGATCGCGAGCACCACGTCGCCGGCCGCCAGCCCCGCCGCGAAGGCGGGGCCCTCGCGGCTGACGCGGATGATCTGCACGCGTCCGCCGGTTTCGGCCGAACTCAGTCCCAGCCAGGGACGGCGGCTGGAGCGCGTGCTGCCGGTCTGCTGCAACTCGCCGAGCACCGGCTTGAGCAGGTCGACGGGCACGAACATGTTGCCGGGCATCTGGCGCTCGTCGCCCATGGCGTTGCCGACGAACAGGCTGCCGATGCCCAGGAGTTCGCCGCGCGGGTTGAACAGCGGCGCGCCGCTGTGGTTGCGCACGGGCGGGCTGGTGAACAGCGCGTTCTCGATGTGGTATTCCCAGTAGCCGGAGAAGGGGCGCGCGCTCACCAGGCGGGTGAGCCCCATGCCGCCGTCCTCGCCGCCGATCGCCGCGATCAGCGGGGACTCCAGCGCGACCTGGCTCGCGTTTCCCAGCGCCACCGGCTGCACCCCGCGCAGGGGCAGCAGCGCCCGCACGAGGCCGAAGCCGGTCGCCAGGTCGTAGCCGACCGGTCGCGCGGGAATCACGCGGTTGTCGTGGGTGGTGACCTGGATGCTGTCCGCTTCGAGAATGAGGTAGCCGATGGTGAGGATCAGGCCGTCGGCCCCGATCACCACGCCGGAGCCGCCCCTGTGCCGCCCCAGCGTCTCGGCCGAACGGGCGCCCTCCGTGGCCGTGACCTGCACGCCGACCACCGCCTGCAGCGCCCGCGTCATCGTTTCGATGCTGTCCTGCTGCGCGCTCGGCGGGGACGCGGCCAGGGCCGAGGCGGCGCACAGGAAGGGGAGGGACAGGACGCCGGCCAACCGGCGTGCAAGGCGCAGGAGGGACATGGTGCTCCCCGGAAGTTTGCGCACAGGATGCGTCAAAAGGCACGGACCTGCAAGTCGGCCGCGGGGGTCATCCCGCCAGTGCGGTATTCCCGGAAATTCCCACGCTTTTTTGCAT
>DASWUI010000796.1:0-2496 GCA_036401715.1 Ramlibacter sp.
GCCGCCATGCTTTCCTGCAGGGCACTGCCGACATCGCGGGCCAGCGTGGTGTAGGAGAGGGAGGCCTCGCGGTGGAACTCGGCCTGCCGCTGCGACAGGCGTTCGTCCAGTTGCGCGCTGCGCCGCTCCAGCCCGTCCACCAGCGCCGCCAGCTTGTCCACCACCTGCGGCAGGGAGCGGGACTGCTCCTGCACGGCGCGGAAAGCCTGCTGGCGCTGGTGCCCCAGCGTGAAGGGCTGCAGCACGGTGGCGATGCGGCGTTCCAGCAGCCGCGCGGCCTCCTGCCGCTCGCGCCGGCCTATGGCGGACATGAGGCCCAGCATGGCCGAGGCGGCGACACCGGCGACGGAAGCGCCGAACGCCAGCCCCAGGCCCTTGATCGGGGCGGCCAGCGCCGAGCGGATCGCCTGCAGGTCGGTCGATCCCTCCAGCGCGAACACCGCGCCCTGGAAGGTGACCACCATCCCCAGGAAGGTGCCCAGCATGCCGAGCATCACCAGCAGGCCGGCGAGGTAGGGTGTCAGCGCCGGTCCGGGCAGGCTGCCGCGCTCCCCTTCCACGCGCAGGCGCACCGCGTCGCGCAGGGCAGGGGGCACCTTCTGCAGCCAGTCGTCCAGCGAGGAGGGCGGCTGTGCCAGCGCGGCGAGCGCCGCGGCCAGGGCGCCGGTGTCGGCGCGGAACTGCCGCAGTTCCAGCGCGCCGAACAGGTACACCGCGCCGATCACGGCGGTCATCGCGAGAGCCAGCCAGCTGGCCGAAGCGATGAAGCCGTAGGCGATCCAGCCGACCGCGGCGAGGCCGACGGCGAAGGCCAGGATGAAGGAACGCTTGCTCATGACTGATTCCGGGATGCGGCGCCCAGGGCCTCGACCAGTCCGGCCACGGGCGCAAGGCGCAGGTCCAGCTCGGCGAGCTGGGCCTGGCGCCATTCGTTGTCGAAGTCCTGCTGCCGCCCGGCCTCACGCAGCTGGGCGTGACGGCGCTCCAGCAGGGCGCCCACCGCCGGCAGGATGGCCTGCTCGCGCGGCGCCAGCATGCTTTCCAGCGCGGCGTCCATGGCGGCCAGCCGGTGCAGGCGAGCGGACGTGCCCGAAAGCACCTGCCGCACGTGTTCGCGCAGGGGCCCGAGCAGCAGGTCGGTCTGGCGCTGCAGCTCGGCATGGCGCTGCTGCCAGGGCGCGTAGCCGGCAGCTTCCCCGGCCTCGACCGGCTGCGCGATCGCGCGCGCCAGCGTGGCGCGCAGGCGCCGCAGGTCTTCGGCCAGGTCGCCGGTGCGGCTCGCGCGCCGCTGCGTCACCGGTGGTGCCGCGGGGCTGCGGATCGCGCGGATCGCCTGGTGCGCCGCCTGCAGCCGGATCGCGTCGAAGGCGTTGAGCCACAGGCTCCATCGTTCGGCGAAGTCCATGCCGCACGCGCCGGCATCCACCGGGCTCCATTCGCCGAGCGTGCGGACCAGCGGGGAACTGCCGAAAGTGCTGCGCAAAAACCGAATCCTCTGCGCCGCACGGGCGCGATCCTGGGTCCAGGGGTGGGGTGGGGCCGCCCTTGCCGGGCCGGCCGCGCGGCGGGCGTCTTCGCCGGGAACCCGGCAGCGCCCTGGCGCGACCCGTATTAGAAACGATCCGGAAGAGCCGGCCGCGTTTCCAGAGGTGAAGAGAGGAAAACTTGGCGTTGCGCGGGCCGCAGCGGGAGTTCGCGCGCCGCGCGCGCCCGCAGCTGGCCGCAACCGCCCTCCACGTCCTGCGCCGCCGACTGCCGCAGCTTGGTGAGGATGCCGCGCCGGTGCAGGGTGCGCGCGATCTCCGCGGCCCGCTCCCAGGAGGGACGGCGGAAATCGAGGCCGTCGACCCGGTTGAACGGGATCATGTTCAGGACGCCGTACTTCCCGGACAGCAGGCGCACGATGCCTTCGATCTCCTCGGCGCCGTCGTTGATGCCTTCCAGCAGCGTCCACTGGTACTGGATGGGGTAGCCGCTGGAGCGGGCGTAGCGCTCGCCGGCGGCAACCAGTTCCTCGGGCGTCATCGGCGGTGCCTTGGGCAGCAGCCGGCGGCGCAGGTCCGCACTCGTGGTGTGCAGCGACAGCGCCAGGGCCGGCTTGACGGCGCCCAGGGGCAGGCGCTCGAACACCCGCGGGTCGCCGACGGTGGAAAACACCAGGTTCTTGTGGCCGATGTTGCCGGCGGTGCCGAGCAGCTCGATGGCCTCCAGCACGTTGTCCAGGTTGTGGGCGGGCTCGCCCATGCCCATGAAGACCACCTTCTTCACCGGCCGGCGGGTGCGGGCCAGCGCCACCTGGGCGACCATTTCAGCGCTTCCCAACTGCCGGACCAGCCCGTCGCGGCCGGTCATGCAGAAGACGCAGCGCACCGCGCAGCCGACCTGGGACGAGATGCACAGGCCGTCGCGCGGCAGCAGCACGCTTTCGACGGCCTGGCCGTCGCCCAGTTCGACCAGCAGGCGTTCGGATCCGTCCTCGCCCGGATGGGCGGATCG
>DASWUI010000797.1:0-2021 GCA_036401715.1 Ramlibacter sp.
GCCTCCTAGACGACGCCAACGCCGCGGCCCGCCTGGCCGGCCTGCTCGATTCCGCCATGGACGGAATCGTCAGCGTCGACGACAGCCAGCGCATCGTCATGTACAACCGCGCCGCCGAGAAGATGTTCGGCTGGACGGCCAGGGAAGTGCAGGGCAAGCCGCTGGACCTGCTGCTGCCCGAGCGCTTTCGCGGCGGCCACAACCAGCAGGTCCGCCGGTTCGGCGCCACCGGTACCACCTCTCGCCGCATGGGCGACAACACGGTGCTGTACGCGCTGCGCAAGGACGGCACCGAATTCCCCATCGACGCCTCGATTTCCCAGCTGCAGACGCCCGAGGGCAAGCTCTATACGGTGATCCTGCGCGACGTGACCGAGCGTGTCCGCGCGCGCGAGGAGCTCGCCTCCTTCGCCGCGGAGTCCGCGGGCGTGCGCGAACAGGAGAAGTCGCGCATCGCGCGCGAGCTGCACGACGAGCTCGCGCAGAGCCTCACCGCGCTGAAGATGGACACCATCTGGATGCGCGACCACATCCCCGCCGGGGACGCGTCCGCGCAGGAGAAGATCGCCGCGATGCTCGCCATGCTGGACACCGCCGTGGCGTCCGTGCGCCGCATCGCCGCCGACCTGCGCCCGCTGGTGCTCGACGACCTCGGCTTCATTCCCGCCATCGAGTGGGTGGCGCAGAACTTCACGCAGCGCACCGGGGTGCCGTGCGACCTGCAGGTGGACGACACGCTGGAGCTGGAGGAACCCTTCGCCACCGGCGTGTTCCGCATGGTGCAGGAATCGCTGGCCAACGTCGGCAAGCACGCGCGCGCCACGAAGGTGGAGGTGGAGGTGCGCGCCCGCGGCGAAGACCTGCTGCTGCGCGTGCAGGACGACGGCATCGGCTTCCGCCCCAACGCGCCGCGCAAGCCGCAGTCGCTGGGGCTGGTGGGCCTGCGCGAGCGGGCCATGCTGATGCGCGGCGAAGTCAAGGTGGAAAGCGCCCCCGGCACCGGCACCACCGTCGAGGCCCGCATCCCGGTCGGGAAGCGCCCCGCATGACGGTTCGCCTCGTGCTGGCCGACGACCACGCAATCGTCCGCGAAGGCCTCAAGCGCATCGTCGCCGACGTCCAGGACTTCCAGGTGGTCGGCGAGGCCGCCGACGGCGCCGAGGTGATGAAAGCCGTGCGCGAGCTCGACTTCGACGTGCTGGTGCTGGACCTCTCCATGCCCGGGCGCAGCGGCATGGAACTCATCAAGCTGGTGAAGGCGGAGAAGCCCCGCCTGCGCATCCTGGTGCTGAGCATGCACCAGGAGATGCAGTACGCGGTGCGCGCCATCAAGTCGGGGGCCAGCGGCTACCTCACCAAGGAAAGCGCACCCGCGCAGCTGGAGCAGGCGATCCGCAAGATCTCCGGCGGCGGCGCCTACATCAGTGCCGAAGTTGCCGAGCAGCTCGCCCTGGGGGCCATGCCGGGCGGGGGCGAGAGCCTGCCGCACGAGAACCTCTCGGACCGCGAGTTCGAGGTGTTCCGGCTGCTGGTGGCGGGGGAAGCGGTGTCGGACATCGCGGCCAAGCTGAACCTGTCGGTCAAGACCGTCAGCACGCACAAGGCCAACCTCATGCAGAAGCTCGGACTGTCCAACCAGACCGAGCTGGTGCGCTACGCGATCAAGCACGGGCTGGCCGACCCGGTCTGACGCTCAGTCGTCCACCTGGATCTCCAGCACGCAGTCCCCGCGCAGGGCATGCAGCGTCATGCGCCCGGCGCTGTCCACGTGATAGCTTTCGTTCGCCTGCAGCATCACGTCGCGCGGGTCGCCGTCGTGCGTGATCCACGCTTCCCCGCCGCGGCAATGCACCGTCACGCGGCCGGCCGGCGGCGCGAGCTCGCGCGTGGCGCCGTGCCGCACGTGCGCCGCGAACCAGCGCGTGATGCGCGCGCGTTGCGGGGGGGCTGCGCCGAACAGGCGCGCCATGAAGGCCGGGGGCTGGAGGGCGGGCTGCATGGCCGCGATCTTGCGGCCCCCG
>DASWUI010000798.1:0-1813 GCA_036401715.1 Ramlibacter sp.
AAGCTGCGCCTGGGCTACGCGACGCTGGCGGAGGACCTGGCGGTCACCCGCGCGGTGCGCGCGCGCCTGCCGGCCAGCGTGCAGCTGATGGTGGACTACAACCAGGCGCTCTCGCGCGCCGAGGCGCTGGAGCGCGGGCGCGCGCTGCAGTCCGAGGGCGTGTCCTGGCTGGAAGAGCCGATCCGGCACGACGACTTCGCCGGCAACGCGCAGCTCGCGCGCGACCTGCACCTGCCGGTGCAGATCGGCGAGAACTTCAACGGCCCGCAGGACCTCTTGCGGGCGCTGCAGGCCGAGGCCTGCGACCTGGTCATGCCCGACGTCGCGCGCATCGGCGGCGTCACCGGCTGGATGCAGGCCGCGGGCGTCGCCGAAGCGCACGGCATTCCCATGAGCTCGCACCTGATGCCGGAGGTCAGCGCCCACCTGCTGGCCGCCACGCCCACCTGCCACTGGCTGGAATACGTGGACTGGACCGATGCGATCGCCGCCGAACCGGTGAAGATCGTGGACGGCTGCTGGCCGCTGAACGACCGGCCCGGCACCGGGCTCGCCTGGGATGCGAAGGCCGTGGAGCGTTATCGCCTGGCCTGAGCGAGCAGGCGGAAGGGGTTGAAGCCCGTCACCAGCGCGCAGGCCAGCAGCACCAGCGCGACGCCCGGGACCATGCCGGCCGTGAAGGGCTCGCCGAGGAAGAGGCCGCCCCAGGTGACGCCGAACATCGGGATCAGGAAGGCCGAGGAGGTCGCCGCGCTGGCGGGGATCTCGCGCATCAGGCGCATGCTGATCAGGTACATGAAGCCGGAGGTGAAGGTGCCCAGCACGGCCAGCGCAACCAGCGCGTCGGTGCGCCATTCCACCGAGGGTGCCGTGACCGCGGCGGGCAGCAACAGCACCAGCGCGCCGGCGATGTGCACGGCGGCCGACGCGGGCAGCGGCTGGTGGGCCAGGGTGGCGCGCTTCATCAGGATGGCGCCGAAGCCATAGCTGGCGGAAGCCGCCACGCACGCCAGCACGGCCAGCACCACGCGCCAGTCCGGCTCCACCGGCCCCAGCCGCACCAGCAGCGCGACGCCGCCGAGGCCGGCCGCGCAGCCGATCATCTTGCGCACCGTCAGGCGCTCCTGCGCGAACATGGCGCCGGCCACCACGCCGAACAGGGGCGCCGTCGCATTGAGGACGGCCGAATAGCCCGAGGGCAGCACCAGCCCGGCGCCGTTGAACAGCACGAAGGGCGCGACCACGGTCAGCACGCTCAGGACCGTGATCGCCGGCCAGTGCGTGCGTTTCGGCCAGCCCTGGCCGGTCGCCCGCATCAGGATGGTGAGCACCACCGCCGCCAGCGCGCAGCGCAGGCAGGCCAGGGGCAGCGGCCCGAAGGCGGGAGCCGCGATGCGGATCAGCGGGAAGGAGGCGCCCCAGACGGCGGAGAGGAAGACGAGCTGGAGGAAGTGGCGGGCGTGCATGCGATGGCCGCCATTGTGGCCTGCAGGTCGTCGGGATGCAGCATCGCCTCGCGAACGGCGCACGCGGTGTCGTACTGGTGCAGCGCCGAGCGCAGGCGCGGCGCCGTGCGCAGCGCCTCCCACACCGGCTGCAGTTGCGCCGCGGCCGGCGACCGGCCCCCGGCCAGCTGCTGCGCGAAGGCGATGCTGGCCGGCTCGGCCAGCAGCACGGCCTTGGCCGATGCGGCCAGCACCTGCGGCTGCCGCTCCGGCGGCGCGGAGCAGCAGTAGATCACGTGCGGTGGCAGCGCCCGGCCGGGCGGCCGCAGCGCCCGCAAGGAATCGCCGGCGATGCGCACCGGCCCGTC
>DASWUI010000799.1:0-3316 GCA_036401715.1 Ramlibacter sp.
GCCTTGGGCCCCCGCCTCCGCGGGGATGACGGAGCCCTTGGGTCCCCGCCTCCGCGGGGAAGCCGGAGAACTCGGGTCCCCGCCTCCGCGGGGACGACGGAGAACCTATGGACCTGCGCGGCAAGACCCTCTTCATCACCGGCGCCTCCCGCGGCATCGGCCTGGCGATCGCAAAGCGCGCCGCGGCCGACGGTGCCAACATCGTCATCGCCGCCAAGACGGCCGAGCCGAACCCGAAGCTGCCGGGCACGATCTACAGCGCCGCCGAGGAGATCCGCGCGGCCGGCGGGCAGGCGCTGCCGCTGCAGGTGGACATCCGGGAAGAGGAGGCGGTGCTGGCCGCCGTCCGGCAGGCGGTGATGACCTTCGGCGGCATCGACATCCTGGTCAACAACGCCAGCGCGATCAGCCTCACGGACACCGAGCACACGCCCATGAAGCGCTACGACCTCATGAACGGGATCAACGCGCGCGGCACCTACCTGTGCACCCAGGCCTGCCTGCCCGAGCTGAAGAAGTCGGCCGCGGCCGGCCGCAATCCGCACGTGCTCAACATGTCGCCGCCGCTGTCGATGAAGACCCACTGGTTCGCGCCGCACACGGCCTACACCATGGCCAAGTACGGCATGAGCATGTGCACGCTCGGCCATGCCGGCGAGTTCCGCCCGTTGGGCATCGCCGTCAACAGCCTGTGGCCGCGCACCGCCATCGCCACGGCCGCGCTGCAGATGATCCCCGGCGTGGACATCGGCGCCTGCCGCAAGCCGGAGATCCTGGCCGACGCGGCCTACCTGGTCCTCACCTCGGACGCCGGCGACCCGAAGAACAGCGGCAACTTCCACATCGACGACACGCTGCTGGCCGAGCACGGCCACACCGACCTCGACCGTTACGCCGTGACGCCTGGCAACCGCAAGTTCATCCCCGATTTCTTCGTGGACTGAGCGGCGGGCGCGGCTGTGTCCGCTTCCGCACACAGCCCCCGAACCGGTGCGCGCTGTGTAAACTGCAGCGCATAAAAGCAGAGCCTCGAAAGGGGCGCACAACAACGGTGTCCGCGGCGGTGCGGCGAGGAACAAGGGGCTTCACTCATGCGGGGAGATGGAGTTGCGAACCTTGTGGGCCCTCGTGGCCGTCCTGTCCTGCGCGGCCGCCTGGTCGCAGCAGCCGCCCGCCGACGACGGTGAGTGGCGCACCGCGGGCAAGGACCCGGGCCTCACCCGCTTCAGCGCGCTGGCGCAGATCGACACGAACAACGTCGCGCAGCTGAAGCTCGCGCTGCACTTCCCCACGGGCCTGGACCGCGGCCACGAGGCGGCGCCCATCATTGCCGAGAACACGATGTTCGTGGTGGGTCCCTTCCCCAACCTCGTCTGGGCCTTCGACCTGGCCAAGCCCGGCTTCCCGCTCAAGTGGGTGTTCGACCCCAAGCCGCAGGCCAGCGCACAGGGCGTGGCCTGCTGCGACACGGTGAACCGCGGCGGCGCCTATGCCGACGGCCGCCTGTTCTTCAACACGCTCGACAACCACACGCTCGCGCTCGACGCGAAGACGGGCAGGGAACTGTGGCGCACGAAGCTGGGCGAGATCAAGAACGGCGAGAGCATGACCATGGCGCCGCAGGTGGTGAAGGGCAAGGTGCTGGTGGGCAACAGCGGCGGCGAGCTGGGCGTGCGCGGCTGGCTGACCGCGCTCGATGCGGCCACCGGAAAGATGGCGTGGCGTGCCTACACGACCGGTCCCGACCAGGACGTGCTGATCGGCCCGGGCTTCAAGCCCTTCTACAAGTCGGACCAGGGCAAGGACCTCGGCACGAAGACCTGGCCGGGCGAGGCCTGGAAGATCGGCGGCGGCACGGTCTGGGGCTTCATCTCCTACGACGCCGAGCTGGACCTCATCTACTACGGCACCGCGAATCCGGGGCCGTGGAACCCGGAGCAGCGCCCCGGCGACAACAAGTACACCTCGGGGCTGTTCGCGCGCCGTCCGGACACCGGCGAGGCCATCTGGTTCTACCAGACCAGCCCGCACGACCTGCACGACTACGACGGCGTCAACGAGAGCATCCTGGTCGACCTGGACCTGCGCGGCGCGCGCCGCAAGGCCCTGCTGCGGCCCGACCGCAACGGCTACGTGTACGTGATCGACCGCACCAACGGCCAGGTGCTGTCCGCCACGCCCTTCGTGCACACCACCACCTCCACCGGCGTGGACCTGGAGACCGGCGCGCTGAAGTACGCACCGTCCAAGCAGCCGCGCACCGGCGAGACCATCCGCAGCATCTGCCCGGCCTCGCCCGGCGCCAAGGACTGGCAGCCGGCGGCCTGGTCGCCGCGCACGCGCCTGCTCTACATCCCGCACCAGAACCTGTGCCAGGACGCCATCACCTTCCAGGCCAGCTACATCGCCGGCACGCCCTTCGTGGGCGCCGACGTGAAGATGTACGCCGGCCCCGGCGGCATGCGCGGCCGCTTCACCGCCTGGGATCCGGTCGCGCAGCGCAAGGCGTGGGACATCGAGGAGAAGTTCCCGGTGTGGAGCGGCGCCCTGGTCACGGCCGGCGACGTCGCCTTCTACGGGACCATGGACGGGTGGTTCAAGGCGGTCGACGCGCGCAAGGGCACGCTGCTGTGGCAGTTCAAGACCGAGTCCGGCGTGATCGGCCAGCCGGTCACCTTCCGCGGCCCCGACGGCCAGCAGTACGTGGCCGTGCTGGCCGGCGTGGGCGGATGGTCCGGCGCGATCGTGTCGGCCAACCTCGATCCCCGCGACGGCACCGGCGCGCTCGGCTTCGTCAACGCCATGCGCGACCTGCCTTCGGCGACGAAGAAAGGCGGGCACCTCTACGTGTTCAGCCTGCACGGGCCGTCGAAATGAAGCGCGCCTGCGTCCTCGCCTTCTGCCTGGCCGCCGGCGCCGCGCTGGCGCAGCCGCAGGCGCTGCGCGTGTGCGCCGATCCCGACAACCTGCCGTACTCGCACGAGGACCGCACGGGCTTCGAGAACCGCATCGCCCAGCTGGTCGCCGAGGACTTCGGCCTCGCGCTCGAGTACGCCTGGCTGCCCGACCGGCGCGGCTTCGTGCGCAAGACCATGGGCGCGGGGCTGTGCGACCTGATCGTCGGCGTGCCGGTCGCGTTCGAGCGCACCTGGAACACGCGGCCCTACTACCGCTCCAGCTACATGCTGGTGGAGCGCGGGCCCGACGCCGCGCCGCCGCGCGACTTCGCCGACCCGCGGCTGCGCCGCTGGCGCATCGGCGTGCAGGTGCCCGGCGACGACCTCGCCGCCACGCCGCCCGGCCACGCGCTGGCGCA
>DASWUI010000800.1:0-10708 GCA_036401715.1 Ramlibacter sp.
CATCTTCGCCGCTTCCTTGTCGTTGCCCGACTTGGCGGCCTTGGAATAGCGCGCGAGCGTCTTGTCCACCGTGCCCAGGTCGGCCAGGCACAGCTCGGTCTGGATCACCTCGATGTCGGCCACCGGGTCCACCCGGCCGGCCACGTGGATCACGTTGGCGTCCTCGAAGCAGCGCACCACGTTGATCACGGCGTCGGTCTCGCGGATGTGCGCCAGGAACTGGTTGCCCAGGCCCTCGCCCTTGCTGGCGCCCGCCACGAGCCCGGCGATATCGACAAACTCGACGATGGCTGGCACGATGCGTTCGGGCTTGACGATGTCCGCGAGCGCGGCGAGCCGGGGGTCGGGCAGTTCCACGACGCCGACGTTCGGTTCGATCGTGCAGAACGGATAGTTCTCGGCGGCGATCCCGGCCTTGGTCAGGGCATTGAACAAGGTGGACTTGCCGACGTTCGGCAGACCCACGATCCCGCACTTCAAACTCATGTCAGTTCCCGAAAAACAAGCCGGAAAGTGTATGCCATGGGGGATGGCCCGGCTGTTGACGGTGCTGGCGCTGCTGGCCGCGGCCTGTTGCGCCCCGCCTGCCTTCGCGCAGGCGGCCGCGCCCGCGCCGGCCCTGGTGCTCCAGGACCAGCCCGGCCGCATCGACGCGCGCGGGTTCGCCCGCGTCTGGCTGGACCCGCTCGGCGACGCCACCATCGACGAGGTCAGCCGCTCCGCCGCCGCCCGCTTCCAGGCCCCGCAGGCCGGCGCCACCTACCGGCTCGGCCCCACGGGCGCGCTGTGGCTGCACCTGCGCCTGCAGCGCAGCCGCGTCGAACGCCAGGACTGGGTGCTGGAGTTCCCGATGCCGGTGCTGGACCAGGTCACGGTCTACCAGGCCGAGGAAGGCCGGTGGCGCGCCGAGAGCGGCGGCGACACGCTGCCGGTCGACACCTGGGCCGAACCGGGCCGCTATCCCTTCTTCCGCATCAACCTCGCGCCGGGCGAGACGCGCGACGTCTTCGTGCGGATCCGCCACACGACCGCGGCGAATTTCCCGGTCCTGCTCGATACCGCCGCCACCCACGGCCGCCACCAGCAGCTGGAGTACCTCCTGCTGGGCGCCGCCTTCGGCGCCATGCTGCTGCTGATCGTGGGCTGCCTGGCCAAGGGCTTCGCCTACCGGGACCCGGTGTTCGGCTGGTACGCGGCGTACGCGGCCCTCACCGCGCTGGGCGTGGCCTCCTATACCGGGGTGGCGGCGCACCTGCTGTGGCCGGGCTTCGGCATGGTCGGCGACGCGGTGATGCCGGTGCTGGCCTGCGCGGCCGTGTCGGCCGCCATGCTGTTCGTGCGCAACATCCTGGGCCTGCGCCGGCGCTTCCCCCGGCTGGACCGCCTGCTGCTGGTGCTGGCGGTGCTCGGCCTGGCCATGGCGCCGCTGCCGCTGCTGCTGCCCAAGCCGGTCAGCGCGGTGCTGGTGAGCGCCATCGTCCTGGGCGGGACGCTGGTCGCGCTGCTGGTGTCGATCACCGCCTGGGCGCGCGGCGACGGCGTCGCCAAGTGGGTGTTCGCCGCCTACCTGCCGATGGGCGGGGCGGTGCTGCTGAGCGTGCTGCGCGTGTTCGGCTGGGTGCCGCTGAGCCAGCACACCCAGTACGCGGTGGTGGCCGCCATGGGCATCGAGGTCCCGCTGCTGCTGGTGGCCCTGTTCATCCGCTCGCACGACCGGCACAGCGCCGAGGTCCGCGAGCAGGCGCTGTCGACGCAGGATGCGCTCACCGGCCTGCTGGCGCCGCACCTGTTCCGCGACCGCCTGCGCCAGGTGGTCACGCGCCACCGGCGCGACGGCGAGAACGCCGCGGTGGTGTTCATCGACCTGGTGAACTACGGCCGCATCCGCGAGTACTTCGGCACCGCCGTCGCCGAACAGAGCCTGCTGCGCAGCGTGATCAAGCTGCGCCGGCTGCTGCGCGACGTGGACACCGTCAGCCGGGTGGGCGAGGCGCGCTTCGGCGTGATCCTGGAGGGCGCGAGCTCGCGCCTGTCGGTCACCGAGCGCGCGACCCGGCTGATCGCCGGCGGCCTGATGCCGCTGCCGGGCCTCAAGCCCGACGTGACGCTGCAGTTCCACGTGGCCGCCCTGCTCCTGAGCGAGCGGCCCATGGACGCCGAGGAAGTGGAACAGGCGCTGTCGGCGCAGCTCGCGCGGATGTCGCCGCGCACCCGCCGCCCGATCCGCTTCGTCGAGCCCGACCAGTCACCTTCCGGCGAGGCCGGCGATTCGTCCATGTTCGCCACCGAGGCGGAAGCGGCGCGCGACTCGCAGTACGCCGCGGCGCGCTAGTCGAACTTCCAGTTGCCGCTGGCCGGCTGGCCCACCCGCAGGGTGCACTCCAAGCCGTCCACGACGATGGCGTTCATGCCGAAGGCGACCGCCCCGCCCAGCACCTCGCTGCGACGGTAGCCCTGCAGCGTGTCGGTCACCGCCGGGTCGACCTGCGCCGTGGCCGGGTCGATGTTCGGGATGGGGCAGCGCGGGCAGGGCTTGACCGGCCGCAACCGCACCTCGCCCTCGTCGGTGGCGATGCGCACGAGGTCCATGCGGTCCTCGTCGTGCGCCTCCAGCCCTTCCAGCACGATGTTGGGCCGGAAACGCTCGATGCCCACCGGCGCGTGCCCTTTCGCCGCCAGCTTCGCGTTCAGCAGGTCCAGCGAGCCGGTGCCGGCCACCAGCAGCGGGTAGCCGTCGCTGAACTGGTTGAGGGCTTCGGCGCCCTGCGTCCACTGCATGCTGGACAGCCGCCGGTGCTCCGGATCGAAGCGCACCAGGCGCAGCGGCCGGCCCAGGAAGTCGCTGAACCACTGCGCGGCCACCGCGCCCATGTCGAAGGCCGGCACCTCGTCGTCCCAGACGCGCACGCGCACGGCTTCCTCGACCGTGTCGACCGCCAGGTGCAGCGCCAGCATGCCCGGCGCGCGCAGGACCACTTCGTTGAGCCTGATCTGCGGCCGCACCAGCGCCATGCGGGGCAGCTCGCGCTGGGAGACGAACTCGCCGGCGGCGTCCACCACCATCCAGGCGCGGTCCAGGTCCAGCCCGGTTTCGGTCAGCAAGGCCTCGCGCACCTCCACGCCGGCGCAGGACTTGACCGGATAGACGAACAGGCGGGCGATACGGGCGGTGACGTCGGGCGGCTGGGTCATTCAGGAATCCTTCGGGCTGGCGCCCTCCGGAATGCGCCCTGGGGGCGGCCCGGCGGGCGCATGGCCGCCGATTGTGCCCGGCTCCTACAATCCCCCTCATGGCCGCCCCCTATGACGTTTGTATCCGCGGCGCGGGCATCGTCGGCCGGACCCTCGCCCTGCTGCTCGCGCGCGACCGGCTGCGCGTGGCCCTGGTCGACGTGCCGCAGCCGCCCGCCGCCCGCCCCGACGTGCGCGCCTACGCCCTCAACGCGGCCTCGCGCGAGCTGCTGCTGCGGCTGCGCGCCTGGCCCGACGAGCAGCACGCCACCCCCGTGACGGCCATGGACGTGCGCGGCGACGACGGCGGCCGCGTGCATTTCTCGGCGCGCGACGAGGACGTCCCCGCGCTCGCCTGGATCGTCGACGTCGAGCCGCTGCTGGCGCGGCTGGCCGAGGCCGTGCGCTTCCAGCCCCACGTCGAGGTGGTCGGCGCGCCGCAGCCCGCGGCCCTGACGGTGGTCTGCGAGGGCCGCGCGAGCAGCACGCGCGCCGAGTTCGGCGTGGACTTCCAGGTGACGTCCTATCCGCAGCGCGCGATCGCCGCTCGTCTGGAATGTGAAAAACCGCATGGCGGCGTCGCCCGCCAGTGGTTCCAGGACGCGAACGTGCTGGGGCTGCTGCCGCTCGGCGGACCGTCGGGGAACTCGGTGGCCCTGGTCTGGTCAGTGCAGGAAGCCCGTGCCGACGAGCTTCTGCAGGTCGCGCCCGCGGAATTCCAGGCGCGGCTGCAGGCCGCCAGCGGCCACGCGCTCGGGACCATGGTGCTCGCCAGCGAGCGCATGGCCTGGCCGCTGCAGCGCGCCATGGCGGACCGCTGGTGCGGGCCGGGCTGGACGCTTGCCGGGGACGCGGCGCACAACGTGCATCCGCTCGCCGGGCAGGGGTTGAACCTGGGGCTGGCCGATGCCGAGACGCTGGCGCAGGTGCTGCACCAGCGGGAATACTGGCGCAGCCTCGGCGACGAGAAGCTGCTGCGCCGCTACGAACGGGCCCGCAAGGCGGACGTGATGGCCATGGCCTGGACGACCGACGGGCTGCAGCAGCTGTTTGCCCAGCCGGCCGAGCCCTGGGGCAGGTTGCGCAACTGGGGCATGCGCGGTTTCGACCGCAGCGGCCCCGTGAAGCGCTGGGTGGTGCGGCAGGCCATGGGGCATGCACGCAATCTCTTGAGAACGGGAAGAACATGAACGCGAAAGCGATCCGCGCCGGGCTGGCCTCAGCCCTCCTTTGCCTGGGCCTCGTGGCCGGTGCCGCCGACGCCGAGAACAAGGCGCCCACGGTGGCCAACGCGGCGACCCAGGTGCCGCCCGCGGTGGAATCGGCGCTGCGCAAGAACCTGGCGGAGCGGCTGCCGAACTTCCCGAAGATCGACCAGGTCAGCCGCACGCCCATGCCGGGCGTCTACGAGGTTCGCATCGGCGTCGAGCTGTTCTACACGGACGCCGAGGGCAACTACATCATCAACGGCGAGATGATGGACACGCGGGCCCGCCGCAACCTCACCGAGGAGCGGCTGGAGAAGCTGCTGGCCATCGACTTCAGCCAGCTGCCGGTGAAGGACGCCTTCGTCATGGTCCGCGGCAACGGCAAGCGCAAGCTGGCCGTGTTCGAGGACCCGAACTGCAGCTACTGCAAGCGCTTCGAACGCGACCTGCAGAAGGTCGACAACGTCACCGTCTACCTGTTCCTGTACCCGATCCTCGGCCCGGACTCCACCGAGAAGTCGCGCGCGGTCTGGTGCGCCAAGGACAAGGGCGGCGCCTGGCTGGGCTGGATGGTGCGCAACGAACCGCTGGCCAAGGCCGACCCGTCCTGCGACACGACCGCCCTGGCGCGCAACATCGACTTCGGCCGCAGGCACAAGATCACCGGCACGCCCACCCTCATCTTCGCGGACGGCTCGCGGGTGCCCGGCGCGATCAGCGCGCCCGAAATCGAGAAGCTGCTGGCGGCCGGCGGCAAGTGATCGCACCGCGCGCGGCCGGCCCGCACTACCGGGTCGAGGCGGCGGATCCCGCCGCCCACCTGTTCCAGGTCACCCTGACGGTGCCGCAGCCCCAGGCCGGCCAGCGGGTCTCGCTGCCCGCCTGGATCCCGGGCAGCTACCTGGTGCGCGAGTTCGCGCGCCACCTGCAGAAGCTGAGCGCCCGCCAGGACGGCCGGCCGGTGGCCGTGCAGCAGCTGGACAAGGCGAGCTGGCAGGTCGACTGCATGCCTTCCAGCCCGCTGGTGCTCACCTACGAGGTCTACGCCTTCGACAGTTCGGTGCGCACCGCCTGGCTCGATTCGCAGCGCGGCTTCTTCAACGGCACCAGCCTGTGCCTGCGCGTGCATGGCCAGGCGCAGGAGCCGCACGAACTCGAGCTGGTGGCCCCGCGCGCCTTCCCGCACTGGGAGGCCGCCACGGGCCTGGAGCCCCTGAAGACGGGCAAGCGCGGCTTCGGCACCTACCTGGCGGCCGACTACGACGAGCTGGTCGACTGCCCGGTGGAGCTGGGCGCCTTCTGGAGCGCGGAGTTCCGCGCCTGCGGCGTGGCGCACCGCGTGGTGGTCGCCGGCGCGACGGCCAGCTTCGACGGCGACCGGCTGGTGGCGGACATGCAGAAGGTGTGCGAGGCGCAGATCCGCTTCTGGCACGAACGCAAGCGGCCGCCGTTCAGGAGCTACCTGTTCATGCTGAACGCCGTGGACGACGGCTACGGCGGCCTGGAGCACCGCAACTCCACGGCCCTGATCGCCTCGCGCCGGGACCTGCCGCGCGTGGGCGAGACCCGCCTGAACGAAGGCTACGTGACGCTGCTGGGCCTGATCAGCCACGAGTACTTCCACACCTGGAACGTCAAGCGCCTGCGCCCGGCCGAGTTCGCGCATTACGACTACAGGCAGGAGAACTACAGCAACCTGCTGTGGTTCTTCGAGGGCTTCACCAGCTACTACGACGACCTGCTGCTGCGCCGGGCCGGCCTGATCGACGATGCCACCTACCTGAAGCTGCTCACCAAGACCTGCAACCAGGTGCTGCAGACGCCGGGCCGCGAGGTGCAGTCGGTGGCGCAGGCCAGCTTCGATGCCTGGGTGAAGTACTACCGGCAGGACGAGAACACGGCCAACGCCACCGTCAGCTACTACACCAAGGGCGCGCTGGTCGCCCTGTGCTTCGACCTGACCCTGCGGCTGGAAGGCCACGCCACGCTGGACGAAGTGATGCGCGCGCTATGGCAGCGCTGCAAGGCCGGCCCGATGGCCGAGGCGGACTTCGCCGCGGTGCTCAAGGAGCTGGGCGGGCGCGCCTACACGCGCGAGCTCGCCGCCTGGGTGCACGGCACGCGCGAGCTGCCGCTCAAGGAGCTGCTGGAGCAGCACGGCATCAACGTGATGGAGGAGCCGGCGCAGCTGCAGCAGCGCCTGGGCATCCGCGTCGCCGAGACGCAGGGCGTGGTGCTGAAGAACGTGCTGCGCGGAGGCGCCGCCGAACAGGCGGGCATGGCGGCCAACGACGAATGGGTCGGCGTCGAGACGGCCGGCAGCGCCTGGCGGATGGGCAAGCTGGACGACCTGATGCTCTATGCCGGCACCCATCGCAAGGTGACCGCGCTGGTGGCGCGCGACCGCCGGCTGCTGCGCCTGGAACTGTCCATCCCGCCCGGCGTCACCACGTGGCGGCTGGTCCTGCGCGACGCGGCGAGGGCGCAGACGTGGTTCGGTCCGCAAAACTGAAGCTCGCGGTCCTGACCGCCCTGGTGGTGGTGGGCCACCTGCTCGGGCTGGAATGGATAGGCCGGCAGGCAGACCAGATCTCGGGGATGGCGGTGATGGTGCCGCCCATGTACACCCGCATGCTCAAGCCGGCGGCGCCCCCGCCGGTGGTCGCGGTGGCCGGCACGCCGGCCAGGCCGAAGCCGCGGATGGCGCCCAGGCCCAAGCCGCCGGCGTCCTCCGCCGAGGAACGGCGCCGCAGGAAGGAAGCCCGGGAACTCGCGCGCCGGCAGGCCGAGGAGGAGCGGCTGGCGGCCGAGGCCCTGCTGGCGCTCGAGGAGGCGGCCCGGGCGGAGGAAGCGGCCAGGGCGGAGCAAGCCGAGCGCCTCGCGCAGCAGGCGCGCGAAGCCGAAGCGGCGGCCGCCGCTGCCGCGGCCTCGGCACCGGAGCAGGTCGCCTCCGCGCCGGCTGCCCCCGCCAGCGAAGCGGGCGCGGACAGCGGGTCACTGGATCGCTGGCCCACCGACACGCGCCTGACCTACCGCCTGAGCGGCGAGTTCCGCAACGGCCCGCTGTACGGCGATGCCCGCGTGTATTGGCAGCGCGAGGCCAGCAAGTACCAGGTGCAGCTGGACGTGAGGATCCAGTTGTTCGGCACGCAGACCCTCACCAGCCAGGGCGAGGTCACGCCCGAGGGCCTGCTGCCGCGCGCCTACGAGGAACTGCGCCCGGGCAAGCGGCGCTTCACCCAGCTGGGCGACCAGACGGTGATGCTGGAGAACGGCCGCACGCTGCCGCGCCCGGCCGGCGTGCAGGACACGGCCAGCCAGTTCGTGGAACTGTCGCACCGCTTCTCCACCGGCAAGGACGTGCTGGAAGTCGGCCGCACGGTGACGGTGTGGCTGGCGCGGCCGGGGGCGATGGACCAGTGGACCTACGACGTCGTGGCGCGCGAGATGCTGCGCACGCCTAAGCTGGGCGAGGTGGAGGCCTTCCACCTGAAGCCGCGGCCGATCGCCAATCCGCGCGGCAACATCAGCGCGGAGATGTGGTTCGCCCCGACGCTGCAGTACCTGCCGGTGCGCATCAAGGTGATCATGGGGACGGAAGCGTACCTGGACCTGCTGGTGGACCACATCGAGCAGAGGTGACCCGCGGGGGTGGATTGCGGGTCGAGCCCGCAATGACATGACTTTCATGCGCCGCGGCTGGGACTTCAGGCGACGCCGCGGGGACATGTCATGGCGGGCTTGACCCGCCATCCATGCGGGCGTTCAAAGCCGCCGCTGGTCCACCACCCGCTTCGCCTTGCCCATGCTGCGTTCCACGCCGCCCGCCGGCCGCAGCTCGATGCGCGCGCTGGTGCCGATGAAGGACTTGATGTGGTGCGCCAGCTTCTCCGCGGCCGACTGCGCGTCCGCGCCGTCGTGCGCCACGCCCGCGGCCACCTCCACCGCCACCGTCAGCGAGTCCAGCGGGCCCTCGCGCGTGAGGATGCACTGGTAGTGGGGGGCGAGCAGCCGGTCCTTCAGGATCAGCTCCTCGATCTGGGTGGGGAACACGTTCACGCCGCGCACGATCATCATGTCGTCGCTGCGGCCGGTGATCTTCTCCATGCGCCGCATGGTGCGCGCGGAACCGGGCAGCAGCCGCGTGAGGTCGCGCGTGCGGTAGCGGATGATGGGCAGCGCCTCCTTGGTGAGGCTGGTGAACACCAGCTCGCCGAACTCGCCTTCGGCCACCGGCTCGCCGGTGTCCGGGTTCACGATCTCCGGGTAGAAGTGGTCTTCCCAGATGGTCGGGCCGTCCTTGGTCTCGATGCACTCGTTGGCCACCCCGGGCCCCATCACCTCCGACAGCCCGTAGATGTCCACCGCCTCGAGCCCGACGCGCTGCTCGATCTTCGCGCGCATGTCGTTGGTCCAGGGTTCCGCCCCGAAGATGCCGATGCGCATGCTGCAGGCGCGCGGGTCCAGCCCCTGGCGCTCGAACTCGTCGGCGATCGCCAGCATGTAGCTGGGCGTCACCATGATGATGTCCGGGCGGAAGTCGTTGATCAGCTGCACCTGCCGCTCGGTCTGGCCGCCGCCGAAGGGCACGACCGTGAGCCCCAGGCGCTCGGCGCCATAGTGCGCGCCCAGGCCGCCGGTGAACAGTCCGTAGCCGTAGCTCACGTGCACCATGTCGCCGGGCCGCGCGCCGGCGGCGCGGATGCTGCGCGCCATGACGTCGGCCCAGGTGTCGATGTCGTTCTTCGTGTAGGCCACCACGGTGGGCTTGCCGGTGGTACCGCTGGAGGCGTGGATGCGCACGCAGCGCTCGCGCGGCACCGCCAGCATGCCGAAGGGATAGGCATCGCGCAGGTCGGCCTTGCCGGTGAAGGGGAACTTGCGCAGGTCCGCCAGGCTGCGGCAGTCCTCGGGATGCACCCCCGCCGCGTCGAACTTGCGCCGGTACACCGGCGAGTTCGCATACGCATGGTGCAGCGTCGCCTTCAGGCGCTTGAGCTGCAGCGCCCGCAATTCGTCGATGCTGCTCTTCTCGATCGGTTCCAGGGAAAAGGACTTCATGTTTGCTCCGGGATCACGGTGCCCTGGATGCTGGCGCTCTTGCCGCGGAACATGGCCACGGCCTCGCCGCGCTGGTTGCTGACCTTCATGTCGTAGATGCCGTGGCGGCCCTGCAGCACCTGTTCCACGCCTTCGCAGGTGAGCACGTCGTCCAGGTGCGCGGGCCGGAGGAACTCGATGCTGCAGCCCGCCGCCACGGTCACCTTGTTGTGGCTGTTGCAGGCGTAGGCGAAGGTGGAGTCCGCGAGCGTGAAGATCAGGCCGCCATGGCAGATCCTGTGCCCGTTGAGCATGGGCTCGCGCACCTTCATGCGCATCACCGCCCGCCCGGGCTCGCAGGCCACCAGTTCGATCTGCAGGAAGTCCCTGCAGGCGGCATCGGCCGCGTACATCGCCTGGCCCACCTTCGCGGCGAGTTCGGCGGGGGAAAGGTTCTTGCTGTTCATTCGCCGGTGAAGTTCGCGGGACGCTTTTCGCGGAAGGCCATCACGCCTTCGATGTAGTCGTGGGTCCTGCCCAGGGCCGACTGCGTGTCGCGCTCGAGGTCGAGCTGCGGGTCCAGGTCGTTGGAGGCGGCCGCGCGCAGCAGCTTGCGCGTCTGCACCAGTGCCGTGGTGGGCATGGTGGACAGCCGCCCGGCCAGCTGCAGGGCGGCCTCGACGCAGTCCTGCCCCTCGGGCGCCACCTCCCAGATCATTCCCCACTCCTTGGCATCCTTGGCGGCGACCTTGTCGCCCAGCATGGCGCAGCCCATCGCGCGCGCCAGGCCCAGCTTCTTCACCAGGAACCAGGAGCCGCCGGCATCGGGGATCAGCCCGATCCGGCTGAAGGCCTGGATGAAGGACGCGCCCGAGGCGGCCACCGCGAGGTCGCACGCCATGGCGAAGGAAGCACCCGCTCCCGCGGCCACGCCGTTGACCGCGGCGACGGTGGGCACCCGCAGGTCCATCAGCTTGCGGATGGACGGAGTGAAGGCCTGCTCGATCACCGGGCCGGGGTCGGCGCGCGCGACGAGGTCGGGGCCCGGCTCGAAGTCGAACTCCGCGAGGTCGGCGCCGGCGCAGAAGCCGCGCCCCGCGCCGGTGAGCACGGCGGCGCGGATGCCGCGGTCGCCGTTGATGCGATCGAGCACGGCCCACAGCTCGCGGTGCATCTGGCGCGTGAAGCTGTTGAGGGCCTGCGGCCGGTTCAGCGTGACGAGGGCTACG
>DASWUI010000801.1:0-11069 GCA_036401715.1 Ramlibacter sp.
ATCCGCAAGGCGCGCGCGCAAGGCGTCAAGGCCTCGTTCAGTGCGGTGAACTCGGGCTCGGCGCAGATGGCCGCGAACCTGCGCGAGCAGGCCCACGGCATGGTGTTTTCGCAGGTCGTGCCCAACCCCATGGAGCGCAAGACCGAGGTGGCGCGCGAGTACCGCGAGGTGTTCGCGAAGTACTACCCCGGCAAGCCGTTCTCGTACGGCAGCCTCGAGGGCTACATCACCGCCAAGGCGCTGGTGGAGGCCTTGCGGCTGGCCGGCCCGCGCCCGACGCGCGAGGGCTTCGTGCAGGCGCTGCACAAGGCCGGCGGCATCGAGGTGAACGGCATGCGGCTGCGCTACGAGCCGGGCGACCACGCGGGCCTGAACCTGGTGGACCTGGCGATCTTCTCGCGCGACGGGCGCTTCGTGCACTGAGCGCCCAGCGTCCGCTCAGGTCGTCGGCACCAGCGCTCCCTTGAACAGTACCGGCCCCGTCGGGCCGCTCCCCGCGGGCGCGCCGCCCTTCGGCTCCAGGCTGATGGCCAGCGCCGGCACCTGGCGGACCTGCCCCTCGCCGACCGTTAGCCGCAGGACCGTGCCGCCGTCCACCACGCCCAGCGACTGCGGCGCGGCACCGGCGGGCAGGGCCCACAGCTGCAGCGAGCGGTCCTGCCCCTCCTGGAAGCTGACCAGCCGCTTGAGCGTGAGCGTGCCGTGCCGCGCGTCGAAGGTGACCAGCATCGCCGGCGCCGAGCGCTCGTCCTCCAGCATGGCGACGTAACGGATCTCCGGCGCGGCACTCAGCTGCGACAGCTGCGCGCCGGTGTAGGCGGCCAGTGCGAAGGCCGCGACGGAGGCGAAGCCGCCGGCCAGCGCCGCCGCGCGCCAGAAGCCGGGGCGGGATGCCGGCCGCGTCCGCTCACCAGACGACTGCGCGGCGGCTTCCTGCCGCAACTGGATCGCGATGCGCTTCCAGACGTTGGGGCTCGGGGCCTCCCCGGGTTGCAGTTCGGTCATGGCGGACAGTCGCTCCTGCCACAGGATGGCAGCGGCGCGCAGCGCGGGGTCCTGGCGCGCGAGGGTTTCGAAGCGGCGGCGCGCGCCGCCGCGCAGCGTGCCGAGCGCATAGCCGGCGGCCATGCGGTCGGCCAGTTCGGGGGAGCGCATCAGGTTCATGCGGCGGCCCTCATGCGAAACGCGACATGCAGCCGCGCAGCTGGTCCAGCCCGCGGCGGATCCAGGTCTTGACGGTGCCCAGCGGCAGCTGCAGCCGGGTGGCGAGCTCGCCGTGGCTCAGGTCGCGCAGGTAGGCGAGGCTGAGGACCTCGCGCTGCCTCGCCTCCAGCTTGCGCAGGCATTCGTGCAGGGCCCAGGCAGCCTCGCTGGCCTGGTGCGTGTCCATCGGGTTGGCGGCATCGCCGGGCACCGCGTCCTCGAAGGCGCTGTCGATTTCGACGGCCACGTCGGCGCGCTCGCTGGTTCGCCGGCGCAGGAAGTCGATCGCCCGGCTGCGCACGACCATGCCCAGCCAGGCCAGCGGCGGGCTCAGGGCACCGCGGTAGGTATCGGCCACGCGCCAGACCTGCAGGTAGGCCTCCTGCAGCACGTCTTCCGCCCAGTCGCGCTTGCCCACGACGCGCAGCGCCAGGCCATACAGCTTGCGGGAGGTGAGCTCGTAGAGCTCCTGGAATGCTGCCTCGCGCCTTGCCAGCGGCAGCGCGCGGTCGGCCATGCGGTCCAGCAGCGCGATCAGTCGGGAGTCGTCGGACGGGTCCATGCCCTGAAGCTACGCGACAAGCCGCCGAATGGATTCAAACCCGTCAGCCGGGCCGGGGATTGCGAATCCGGCGGGGCCTGCCGGCGCGTACAGCGTGGGTCGCAACCCGCGGCACACCCCGCAAGGAGATCCACATGCAGAACACCCAGCCCTCCCGTCGCACGTTCCTCGGCACCTCCGGCGTGCTCTCGGCCACCGCCATCGCCCTGCTCGCCGGGCGCGACTCGCTGGCGCAGGGCATGGCGTCCGACCCGTCCAAGGACGTCGGCATCCTGAACGTCGCCCTCGGCCTGGAGCACGAGGCCATCAACGCCTACCAGCTCGGCGCGGGCAGCGGCCTGCTGAAGAAGCCGGTGCTGGAGGTCGCGCTGCAGTTCCAGGGCCACCACAAGGCGCACCGCGACGCGCTGGCCGCCACCATCCAGAAGCTCGGTGGCCGCCCCGCGGCGGAACTGAAGCTGGAGGAGTACGCCCGCGCGCTCGGCGCCGAGTCCCTGAAGAACCAGGCCGACGTGCTGATGCTGGCCTCGCGCCTGGAATTGGGCGCGACCAATGCCTACCTGGGCGTGATCCCCGCCTTCGCGAGCCGCGAACTGGGGCAGGTCGCCGCCCGCCTGGCCGCCGACGAAGCGATGCACTTCACCGTGCTGAACAGCGCGCTGGGCAAGCCGGTGCCCGCCGCCGCCCTCAGCTTCGGCGCGTGAACCGGCGCGGCCTCAGCGCCGCGCGAACAGCGGCTGGTCGAAGTGCGCGACGCGGGTCATGCGGCCCGCGATGCACACCTCGCGGAACTGGTAGAGCACGGCCGCCGTGGGCGCGGAGATCCAGGAGTGGCCGATGGGCATGCGCAGGATCTCGCGGCCCGGGTCTTCGGAAGGCTCCAGCCTGGGCGAATCCGCGCGCATGAATTCGGCCACGGGAATGCGGTGGATGCTCGCCACCTCGCCCGCGTTGGGCACCAGCGCGCGCGCCTCCCCGGCCCAGACCACCACCGGCGTGATGACGAAGCCCGAGCGGCTGACGTAGTCGTCCAGCGTGCCGAGCACGCCCGACCGGTCCAGGCGCAGGCCCACCTCCTCCTCCAGCTCGCGCAGCGCGGCGTCCTCGGGGGTCTCGTCCTCGTCGATGCGGCCGCCGGGCAGCGCCCACTGCCCCGCGTGGGCGCGCAGGGTGAGGGCGCGGCGGGTCAGCAGGAGCGCGGCTTCGCCGCTCCAGCCTGCCGGCGGCGGCACGCCCTCCAGGGCGGCGCCCGTGCCCTCCTCGATCAGCGCGACGGCCACCGCGGCGGCGTGGTGCGGCCCGTGCGGCGCCCGTTGCACCGCCAGGGCGCGCAGGTGCCCGGTGACCAGCGCGCGCAGGTTCGCGTCCAGCAGCATGGGGCCATTCTGCACGCGGGCACTGGCGGGGGCTGTCGCGTCCTGCCATCATGGCTGCCTCGGCACCCCGGACGGAGGCAGCATGGACCTGGGCACAGTGGCGCGCGGCAGCGCGATCGAGATCGCCGCCGCGGTGCGCACCGGCGCCGTGTCGGCCACGGCGGTGGTGCAGGCCTGCCTGGAGCGCATCGAGCGGCTGGAGCCGCAGTTCAACACCTTCGTCACCGTCACCGCCGATGAAGCGCTGGCCGCGGCGCGGCGGGTGGACCAGCTGGTTGCCTCCGGGGCGGACCCCGGGCCGCTGGCCGGCGTGCCGGTGAGCGTGAAGGACCTGATCGCCGTGCGGGGCGTGCGCCAGACCTTCGGCTCGCAGCTGCTGGCGGACAACGTCGCGCAGCACGATGCGCCCTCCGTCGAGCGCCTGCGGGCCGCGGGTGCCTGCATCGTCGGGAAGTCGACGACCAGCGAACTCGGCTCGAAAGCGGTGGGCGACTCGCCCCTGACCGGAATCACGCGCAATCCCTGGAACCCGGAGCACACGCCGGGCGGCTCCAGCGCCGGCGCCGCGGCCGGCGTGGCCGCCGGCATCGTGCCGGTGGCGCTGGGCACCGACGGCGGCGGCTCGATCCGCATCCCGTCCAGCTTCTGCGGCCTGTTCGGCATCAAGGCCCGCTTCGGCCGCGTGCCGGTCTGGCCGGCGGCCGCCACGCCCCTGCTGGCGCACGTGGGGCCGATCACCCGCACGGCGCGCGACGCGGCGCTGCTGCTGTCGGTCATCGCCGGGCCCGATGCGCGCGACCCGAATGCGGTTCAGGCGCCGCCACCGGATTTCAGGATCGGGCTGCACGCGGGCGTGGCGGGCCTGCGCATCGGCTGGTGTGCCTCTTTCGGCTACGGGCACGTGGACCCGGAGGTGCTGGCGCGCTGCGCCGAGGCGGCGCTCGCGCTGGCCGCCCACGGCGCGCAGGTGCAGGAGGTCCGGCCGCCTTTCGCGCGCGATCCCGGCCCGGCCTGGAACCACATGTTCTATGGGCGCATCGCGCAACGGCTCGCCGAGCTCGCGCCCACGCCCGAGCGCATGGCGCTGGTGAATCCGGCCTTGCGCGCGGCGGTGGCGCAGGCGAACTTGCCCGGCGCGCCCGACGAGGCACAGGCGATGGCGCTGCGCGCACACGCCTTCGCGGAAGTGGAGGACCTGTTGCGCCGCGTCGACATCCTGCTCACGCCCACGATGCCGGTGACGGCGCCGCGGGTCGGCGTGGACGTCCCGCCCGGCCACGAAGGCCGCAATGCGGTGGACTGGTCCTATTTCACCTACCCCTTCAACCTGACGGGGCACCCCGCGGCCTCCGTTCCCGTGGGAACGGTGGAGGGGCTGCCGGTGGGCCTGCAGGTGGTCGGCAGCCTGGACGGCGAGCCGGCGATCCTGCGGGTCGCCTCGGTGCTGGAGCAGCTCTACCCGCCGCGGCTGCCGCGCGTGGACCCGCCGCATCCTGGTCGATGATGCGCAACCGCCCTGCACTCCGCCTTCGTCCAGCGAGGCGAAGCAAGCGCATCACGGAAGCAGCTGCCGGTGGAAGAAGGTGGTGGCGCAGGGCCGGCCATCCGGCATGAGCGCATAGTGGGGCACGCTGCCCACGCGCATCCAACCCGCGCGTTCGTAGACCCGTTCGGCGTCGCCGCCCGTCACCGTGTCGAGCACCAGCACGCTGCGGCCCTCGCGGCGCGCCTCGCCCTCCAGCGCCTGGAGCAGCCTTTGCGCGACGCCCTGCCGGCGCGCGCGCCGCACCACGAGCATCTTGGCGACCTCGGCGCGGTGCGGCTGGTTCTCCGGCAGGTCGAGCACCAGCTGCACCGTCCCCACGATGGCGCCCTCGCCATCCTGCGCGACCAGCAGCACGCGCTGCCCGGCCCGCGCGCCCTCCATGACGCGACGCCAGAAGGCCAGCGCCTTGTCGCGCGCCAGCGGCCACAGGAAACCGACCGAGGCTCCGCCCTCCACGCAGTCCAGCAGGACGTCGGCCAGCGGCTCGGCGAGCGCGTCGGCTTCCTCGCGGCCGATGCGGCGGATGGCGATGGCGGGTTGGTTCATGCGGCGCTCCTCGCGGTTGGGCAAGTGCATCCTGGGGCAGCGCCGCGCCGCGCGAAATACGCTTTCCGGCGGTGGGCCGCGGCCGCCCTTCGCGCGGACCGCGTCCCGTCAATCGCCTCGCAATTGCCGCAGCAGTCCGGCGGTGGAAGGGTCCAGCCCGTCGGCGCTGCCCGAGCGCAGCCGCTGCGCGATGTCCGTGGCGAGCACCTTGCCGAGCTCCACGCCCCACTGGTCGAAGCTGTCGATGCCCCATACCGCGCCGCTGGTGAACACGCGGTGCTCGTACAGCGCCAGCAGCGCGCCCAGCGATGCGGGCGTCAGCGCTTCCAGCAGGAAGAAGGTGCTCGGGCGGTTGCCGCCGAAGTGCTTGTGGCCGCCCGGGTCCGCCTTGCCCTGCATCAGCGCCTGCGCCTGCGCCAGCGCGTTGGCCAGCAGCAGCTCGTGATGGCCCGCGAGCTGGTGGGCGGGCGTGCGCACGGCGATGAATTCCACCGGAACGCGGTCGGTGCCCTGGTGCAGCATCTGGAAGTAGGCGTGCTGGCCGTTGGTGCCGGGTTCGCCCCATAGCACGGGCGAGGTGCCGAACGCGAGCGGCCGCCCCTGCGCATCGACGCCCTTGCCGTTGCTTTCCATCTCCAGCTGCTGCAGGTAGGCCGGCAGGCGGCGCAGCGCGCTGTGGTACGGCGCGATGCTGCGGCTGGCGAAGCCGTGGAAGTTGCGGTACCAGACGTCCAGCAGTCCCAGGCGCACGGGCAGGTTGCGTTCGAGCGGCGCGGTGCGGAAATGCTCGTCCATCGCATGCGCGCCCTCGAGCAGCTCGCGGAAGCCCCGGGCACCGATGGCGATGGCGATCGGCAGGCCGATGGCCGACCACAGCGAGTAGCGGCCGCCGACCCAGTCCCAGAAGCCGAAGGTGGTGGCGATGCCGAACTGGCCCGCCGCTTCCACGTTGGTGGTGAGCGCGGCGAAGTGGCGCGCGACGTCCTTGCCGCCCTGCTGCGTGAACCAGGCGCGCGCGCTGCGCGCGTTGGTCATGGTCTCCAGCGTGGTGAAGGTCTTCGAGGCCACCAGGAACAGCGTGCTGCCGGCGCGCAGCTTGCCCAGCACCGCGGCCAGCTCGTGGCCGTCGATGTTCGAGACGAAATGGAAGCGCTTGCCGGGGGCCGCGAAGGACTCCAGCGCGGCCACCGCCATCTGCGGGCCCAGGTCGGAGCCGCCGATGCCGATGTTCACCACGTCGGTGATCGCGGCGTCCGCCCGCACCCGCTCGGCGAAGGCCAGCATCGCGTCCAGCGTGTCGTGCACCGCCACCGAGTCGGCATCGGCCGCAGAGCGGGGTGCGCGCAGCAGCCAGTGCTTGACCGCGCGGTCCTCGGTGTTGTTGATGCGCTCGCCGGCGAACATCGCATCCCGATGGGCTTCGAGCCGCGTCTCGCGGGCCAGCGCGAGCAGCGCCTGCTCGGTCGCAGCGTCCAGCAGGTTCTTCGACAGGTCGGCGAACACGTGCGGCGCCTGCTGGCTCAGCGCGGCGAAGCGCGTGGGGTCCTGCGCGAAGGCAGCGCGCAGGTCGAAGGCGGCGCCGCCGGTGCGGTACCGCTCCTGCAGCTGCCGCCAGGCAGCCGTCCGGTCGCAAGGGGCGCGGGCGGCCATCGCGTCAGGCCGCCAGGACCAGCTTTTCCAGCTTCACCGCATCGGCCGCGAAAGCGCGTATGCCTTCGGCGAGCTTCTCGGTCGCCATCGCGTCCTCGTTGAGCGCCCAGCGGAACTGGCGCTCGTCGTACTGCACGCGCTGGATGTCCCGCGCCCTGGCCTGGGCCGGGTCGAGCGCCCGCTGCACCGGGGCATCCGACTTCTGCAGTTCGGCCATCAGCTCGGGGCTGATGGTCAGCAGGTCGCAGCCCGCCAGCGCCAGGATCTGGCCGGTATTGCGGAAGCTCGCGCCCATCACTTCGGTGGGAATGCCGAAGTGCTTGTAGTACTCGTAGATCTGGCGCACGGACTGCACGCCGGGATCGTTGGCCCCGGAGCTGGCGGCCTCGTTCCAGGCAGCGCCCGCGCTCTTCCTGTACCAGTCGTAGATGCGGCCCACGAAGGGCGAGATCAGCTGCACCCGGGCCTGCGCGCAGGCCACCGCCTGGCAGAAGGAAAACAGCAGGGTCAGGTTGGTGTTGATGCCGCGCTGCTGCAGCTTCGCCGCCGCCTGGATGCCTTCCCAGGTGCTGGCCACCTTGATCAGCACGCGCTCCACCGGCACGCCTTCGGCCTGGTACAGCTCGATCAGGCGCTCGCCGCGGCTGAAGCTGGCTTCGGTGTCGAAACTCAGGCGCGCGTCCACCTCGGTGGAAACGCGGCCCGGGATGTGCTGCAGGATCTCGGTGCCGAAGCGCACGATGAGCCGGTCCATGGTCTCGTCCAGCGGACGGCCGCGGAAGCGCTGCACGGTCTCCTGCAGCAGATGGGCGTAGTCGGGCTTCTGTACCGCCTTGAGGATCAGCGATGGGTTGGTGGTGGCGTCCTGCGGGTGGTAATGCGCGAGCTGGCGGAAGTCGCCGGTATCGGCCACCACGGTGGTGAACTGCTTGAGGGCATCCAGTTGGTTCATGCGGCCATTATCGGGTGGCGCGTCGCCCGCGAGGGGCGCGAGCGCCTCGTCAGGGCCGGGTAACGAAATTACACGATGACGCTGAGCCGCGCCAAGTGCGACCGTCGAATGCCACCGTGGGAACCGGATTAGGCGCGATACGGTCAGGAGACATGCACGCCCCGCGCAGCTGAAACTAAGTTACAGTCGAGCGAAACCAGTCCAGAACAAAAAGACCATGAGCTTCGACCTCGTCCTCTTCGGCGGCACCGGCGACCTCGCCTGGCGCAAGCTGATGCCCGCCCTGTTCCAGGCGTTCCGGCACGGCACGCTGCCCGAAGGCGGCCGCATCATCGGCATCGCCCGCGACGACCTGAGCGACCAGCAGTACCGCGAGCTGATCCGCTCGCGCTTCGACGGGGTGGAACTCGCCAAGCGGCCCACGCCGGAGGAGTTCGACCGCTTCGCCGGCCTGCTGCACTTCGCCCGCGTGGACCTGTCGCAGCCGCAGGACTACCGCAAGCTGGCGGAGATGCTGCGCGAGCGGCACGCCGAGACGGTGGTGATGTACCTGGCGACGGCGCCGGACCTGTTCACCAAGGTGATCGACCAGATGGCGGCCGCGGGCCTGAACCGGCCCAATACGCGGCTCGTGCTGGAAAAGCCCCTGGGCCACGACCTGGCCTCCAACCGCGCGATCAACGAGGCGGTGCGGCGCGTGCTGACCGAGCGGCAGATCTTCCGCATCGACCACTACCTGGGCAAGCCGGCGGTGCAGAACCTGTTCGCGATGCGCTTCGGCAATGCGCTGTTCGAGCCGGTGTGGCGGCGCGAGCACATCTCCAACATCCAGATCACGATCTCCGAGGACCTCGGCGTGGAGCGGCGCGGCGCCTTCTACGACAAGACCGGCGCGCTGCGCGACATGGTGCAGAACCACGCCCTGCAGCTGCTGTGCGCCCTGGCGATGGAGCCGCCGATCAATGCGCACGCGGACGCCATCCGCGACGAGAAGCTCAAGGTGCTGCGCTCGCTCAAGCGCTGGACGCCGGAGGAGATCGACCAGCACGTGGTGCGCGGGCAGTACACGGCCGGCACCCTCGCCGGCAACCCGGTGCCCGGCTATCGCGAGGAGCCCGGGGTGGACGGCAACAGCAGGACGGAGACCTTCGTGGCACTGCGCACCGAGATCGCCAGCTGGCGCTGGGCGGGCGTGCCCTTCTACATCCGCACCGGCAAGCGGCTCAAGGCGCGCGAAGCGCACATCGTGGTGAACTTCCGCGAGACGCCGCACGCCATCTTCAGCGCGCCGCCCGGCAGCGGCAACCGGCTGGTGATCCACCTGCAGCCGCGCGACGGCCTGGAGCTGCACCTGCTGGCCCAGGGGCAGCAGTCCCGCCGCAACGGCCCGGTGCTGGCGCCGGTGCACCTGGACCTGGACTTCGACAAGCGCTTCGGCTCCGAGCGGGTGGGCGCCTACGAGCGCCTGCTGCTGGACGTGATCGCCGGCCGCCTGAACCTGTTCGTGCGCAGCGACGAACAGGAGGCGGCCTGGCGCTGGGTCGAGCCCATCATGGAACACTGGGCGGCGGACGACCGCGGCCCCCGGCCCTACGCGGCCGGCTCCTGGGGACCGAGCGCCTCCAGCGCGATGATCGCGCGCGACGGCTTCTGCTGGAGCGAGGAGTGCTAGACCGCATCAAGGCTTCCATGCCGTCCCTGGCCCCCGCGGAACAGCGGGTGGCGACGCTGGTGCTGGGCGACCCGCGCGCCTTCGCCAACCTGCCGGTGAGCGAGCTGGCCGAACGCGCGCACGTGAGCAAGCCCACGGTGGTGCGCTTCTGCCGCAGCATGGGCTACGACGGCCTGTCGGACTTCAAGCTCAAGCTCGCCGGCAGCGTGAGCGAGGGCGTGCCCTTCATCCACCGCAGCGTGGACCCGGACGACAAGACGGGCGACGTGCTGGTGAAGGTGATCGACAACGCGGTGGCCGCCTTCCTGAAGTACCGCAACGACGCGTCCACCTTCGCCATCGAGAAGGCCGCCGAGGCGCTGGCGGCCACCTACAAGACCGGGCGCCGCATCGAGTTCTACGGGGTCGGAAACTCCGGCGTCGTCGCGCTGGACGCGCAGCACAAGTTCTTCCGCCTCGGCGTGAACACCATCGCGTACAGCGACGGGCACATGCAGGTGATGAGCGCGACCCTGCTGGGTCCCGGGGACTGCGTCGTCGTGATCTCGAACTCGGGCCGCACGCGCGACCTGATGGACGCCTGCGACATCGCGCGGCGCAACGGCGCCACCACGATCGTGATCACCGCCTCCGGCTCGCCGCTGGCCACCGCCGGCCAGATCCACCTGGCCGCCGACCACCCGGAAGGCTACGACCGCTACAGCCCGATGGTGTCGCGCCTGCTGCACCTCATGATCATCGACGTGCTGGCCACGACGGTGGCGCTGCGCATCGGCGGCGGCAGGCTGCAGCCGCTGCTGCGGGAGATGAAGAACAACCTGCGGACGAAGCGGTACGCGTGAGACTCCGTCATTCCCGCGCAGGCGGGAACCCAAGGCGCCCGCATTGAAAAACCCCGCAGCGCGGGGTTCTTCCGGACGCCTTGGGTCCCCGCCTTCGCGGGGATGACGGAACTGCTAGATCCGCCCTTCCTCCACCGCGTGGCAGGCCACGCGCGCCCCCTGGATGTCCAGCAGTGCCGGCCGCTCCACGCGGCAGCGCTCGTTGGCATGCGGGCAGCGCGGGTTGAACGCGCAGCCGCTCGGCGGGTTCAGCGGATTGGGCACCTCGCCCTGCACCGGCGTGCGCGCCCGGCCCGTGTCGTGCATTTTCGGGATGGCATCGAGCAGCATGCGCGTGTAGGGATGGCGCGGCTGGCCGAACAGCTGGTGCTTGCCCGCGACCTCCACCAGCCGCCCGAGGTACATCACCCCGACCTGGTCGCTCACGTGCCGCACCACCGCCAGGTTGTGCGAGATGAACAGGTAGGTCAGGCCGTGCTTGCGCTGCAGGTCCTTCATGATGTTGAGCACCTGCGCCTGCACGCTCACGTCCAGCGCCGAGGTCGGCTCGTCGCACACCAGGAATTCCGGCTGCGTGGCCAGCGCGCGCGCGATCGAGATGCGCTGGCGCTGGCCGCCCGAGAACTGGTGCGGGTACTTCACCATGTCCAGCGGGCTGAGGCCCACCGACTTCAGCAGCTCGCCGACGCGGTCCTTCAGCTGCGCCGCATCGGTGATGAG
>DASWUI010000802.1:0-2538 GCA_036401715.1 Ramlibacter sp.
GAGCTGGCGGAGCTGCCGCCGGAGGACCGCGCGGCGTTCCTCGAGTCGCTAGGCATCGAGTCGGCGGGGCTCGACCGGCTCATTCGCGCCGGCTATCACCTGCTCGGGCTGCAGACCTACTTCACCGCGGGCGTGAAGGAAGTGCGGGCCTGGACCGTGCCGATCGGCGCCACCGCGCCGCAGGCCGCCGGCGTGATCCACACGGACTTCGAGCGCGGCTTCATCCGCGCGCAGACCATCGCCTTCGACGACTTCATCGCCTGCAAGGGCGAGCAGGGCGCCAAGGACGCGGGGAAGATGCGCAGCGAAGGCAAGGAGTACGTCGTCAGGGACGGCGACGTCATGAACTTCCTGTTCAACGTCTAGGGCACCCCCCGCGGGGGTACACCTACCCGCATGGGGGATATCCCACTCCCCTTCACGGTAATGGACGCTGTGCGCGCCATGCCGTCTCATTCGTCTCCAGTGGCCCGCGGCGTTTCCGCCGTGCCTGCACGGGCCCGCCGAGGAGACATTCATGCATTTCGACAAGGAATTCGACGCCTCGGGCCTGAGCTGCCCGATGCCCATCGTCAAGACCAAGAAGGCGCTGTCCGCGATGGCGTCCGGCCAGGTGCTGCGAGTGATCGCCACCGACCCGGGCTCCGTGTGCGACATGGCGGCCTTCGCCGAGGAGACCGGCAACCCGCTGCTGGCCTCCGCGGAGGAGCAGAACCACTACGTGTTCTTCCTGCGCAAGGGCTGACGCCGTGGCCAAGAAAATGGCGATCATCGCCACCAAGGGGGCGCTGGACATGGCGTACCCGCCGCTGATCCTGGCCTCGACCGCGGCCTCGCTCGGCTGGGAAGTGAAGGTCTTCTTCACCTTCTACGGCCTGCAGCTGCTGCGCAAGGACCTGGACGACATCGCGATCAGCCCGCTGGCCAACCCCGCGATGCCCATGCCGGTGCCGATGCCGGTGATGGTGTCCATGCTGCCCGGCATGGAGGCGATGGCCACTTCGATGATGAAGGCCAAGATGAAGAAGAAGGGCGTGGCCTCGCTGGAGGAACTGCGCTCCACCTGCCTGGAGGCCGAGGTCGGCTTCATCGCCTGCCAGATGACCGTGGACCTCTTCGAGTTCAAGCGCGAGGAGTTCATCGACGGCATCGAGTACGGCGGCGCCGCCACCTTCCTGCGCTTCGCGGGCGACACCGACATCTGTCTGTTCATCTGAGGCCGCGGCAGCGGCGGGGGGTCATCGCATGGGCAGCAACGCCAACCTGGGGCTCGTGGTCGCCGCCGGCGGCTTCGTCCTCGCCTTCGTGTTCGGCTTCGCCGCCGCGCGCACCAACTTCTGCACCATGGGCGCGCTGTCGGACATCGTCAACATGGGCTCCTGGACGCGCATGCGCACCTGGATGCTCGCGGTGGCCGTCGCGATGCTCGGCACCGCCCTGCTCTCCTACACGGGGCAGGTGGACCTGGCCAAGTCGGTCGCGCAGCGGCCGCTGGTGCCCTGGCTGTCGCTGCTGATGGGCGGCGTGCTGTTCGGCGTCGGCATGACCATCGCCGGCGGCTGCGCCAACCGCAACCTGGTGCGCCTGGGCGGCGGCAGCATCCGCTCGCTGGTGGTGCTGGTGTTCCTGGCGATCGCCTCGTACATGACGCTCAAGGGCCTGTTCGCGCAATGGCGGGCGAGCTGGCTGGACCCGGTGCGCGTGGACCTCGCCGCCTTCGGCTGGACGGACAGCAGCCTGGCCACCGCGGTGGCCAAGGCGACCGGGCTGGCGCCGCGCCTCGCGCTGCCGGTCACGGTGGCGGTGGTGGCGGCGGCGCTGCTGGTGTTCGTGTTCAAGGACCGGCGCTTCCGCAGCAACAGGCTGCAGGTGGTGGGCGCGGTCGTGATGGGCGCGGTGGTCGCCGCCGGCTGGTACCTCACCGGCCACCTCGGCTACGGCGAGAACCCGGAAACGCTGGAAACCGTCTACTTCGCCACCAACAGCCGCACGCTGGAGTCCCTCAGCTTCGTGGGGCCGCTGGCCTACTCGCTGGAGATGCTGATGCTGTGGACCGACAAGTCCCTGCGCCTGACCTTCGGCATCACGGCCGTGCTGGGCACGATCGCGGGGTCCGCCCTCTACGCGCTGACCTCGCGCAGCTTCCGCTGGGAAGGGTTCGCCTCCCTGGCGGACCTGCGCCGGCAGCTGCTGGGCGCGGTGCTGATGGGGGCGGGCGGCGTCACGGCCGCCGGCTGCACGATAGGCCAGGGCCTCTCGGGCCTGTCGACGCTGGCCATCGGCTCCTTCATCGCGGTCGCCGGCATCGCGCTGGGCGGCGTGGCCACGCTGCGCTTCATCCTGTGGCAGGAGGAGCGGGCACCCGAGCTCGCAGCCGCCAGCAGCGCGGGCGCCTGAGCGCCCGGCCCGCCCGTCTTTCCGGAAGTTCCTGCCGGTGCGCCTGTTCCTGGACCGGCTGCGCGCGCTCGCGCCCGCACCGCTGGCGGCCGGCCGGCGCGAGGCCTGGCTCGGCACGCTGGGCGCCGGCGCCGCGCTGCT
>DASWUI010000803.1:0-4543 GCA_036401715.1 Ramlibacter sp.
TGACGGCCACGTTGAGCATGGGATGCTGGTTGGACGACATGAGTTGTTCAAGAGCTGGGCGCCCGGAAGGGCGCAGGACGCATGCCGGCGATGCGGAATGCCACGTTGCCCGCGATTTTACCGGCCGCCCGCGATCGGCGCTCCGCGGGGCTTTGCCGTCCATCCGCCTACGTCCTTCCACGTACTGGACAATCCGGCCATGGCCACGCGCTTCGTCCTGATCCAACCCAGCCACGCCGGCAACGTCGGCGCCGCCGCCCGGGCCCTCAAGGTGATGGGCTTCGACGACCTGGTGCTGGTGAAGCCCCGATGGGACGACGTGCTCGCGCGCGACGAGACCATCGAGCGGGCCAGCGGCGCCGTCGACGTGCTGCAGAAGGCCCGCGCCGTGGATACGCTGGACGAGGCGCTGGCGGGCATGACCCACGTCTGCGCCACGGTGATGACGCCGCGGGACTTCGGGCCGCCGACCTTCACGCCGCGCGACCACTTTCCCGCCGTCGCGCGGGAGGGGCACCACGTGGCCTTCCTCTTCGGCTCCGAGCGCTATGGCATGCGCAACGAGGACGTGTACCGCTGCCATGCGGCGCTGCGCATCCCGGTGTCGCCGGACTACGGCTCGCTGAACCTGGCCGCCGCCCTGCAGGTGATCGCCTACGAATGGCGGCTGGCCCTGGGCGGGTTCGGGCTGCCGCCGGCCGCGCCGCCGCAGGCGGCGGATGCCGCGGCGGTGGGCGGGATGCTGCAGCACTGGGAGCAGGCGCTGGTGGACATCGGCTTCCTGGACCCGGCGGCGCCCAAGAAGCTGATGCCGCGGCTGAACCAGTTGTTCAACCGCGCCCAGCCCACCGCGGAGGAAATCCACATCCTGCGAGGTGTCGCCAAGGCCATGCAGGAAGCAGCCCGCAAGGCAAAGCCTTAGACTTGGCGCGACAGAAGCAAAGAACCATGTTCAGCCGCCTGCGTTCCGACATCCAGTGCATCCTCGACCGCGACCCTGCCGCGCGCAGCAAGTGGGAGGTGCTCACGTGTTACCCGGGCCTGCATGCGATCGTGCTGCACCGGGCGGCGCACTGGCTCTGGAAGCACGAACTGCGCTGGCTGGCGCGCTTCCTGTCGCAGTTCGCGCGCTGGATGACCGGCATCGAGATCCACCCGGGCGCGGTCATGGGACGGGGCGTGTTCATCGACCACGGCATGGGCGTCGTGATCGGCGAAACGGCCGAAGTGGGCGACGGCTGCACCATCTACCAGGGGGTGACGCTGGGCGGCACTTCCCTTTACAAGGGCACCAAGCGCCATCCCACGCTGGGCAGGAACGTGGTGGTGAGTGCCGGCGCCAAGGTGCTGGGTGGCTTCACGGTGGGCGACGACGCCAAGATCGGCAGCAATGCGGTCGTGATCAAGCCGGTCCCGGCCGGCGCCACCGCCGTCGGCATCCCGGCGCGCATCATCCAGGCGGAAGACACGGCGCGGCGCGAGGAAGCCGCGGCGAAGATGGGGTTCTCGGCCTACGGCATCACGGCCAGCGACGACCCGCTGTCGCAGGCGATGAAGGGCCTGATCGACAACGCCTCCTCGCAGGACCACCAGATCGCGCTGCTGTGGCAGGCGATCGAGAGGCTGTCAGGCCAGCACCGCGGCGAGCCCTGCGTGCCGCTGGATGCGAAGACGACCGAGGACTTCGAGAAGGACAAGCTGACGCAGCTGGTGGGGAAGTGACCCCGTCATCCCCGCGCAGGCGGGGACCCAGGGCTTCCAGGAAGAAAGCGGCCCGCGGGCCGCATTGACTTTCACCGCTTGGGTTGCCGCCTGCGCGGGAACGACGGGGATTACTTGCGGATCGCCGACTTCGGCCGGAAAGCCTTGCACACCTCGTCGTTCGTCTCGAGGTAAGGCCCGCCGATCAGGTCCACGCAGTAGGGCACCGCCGCGAAGATCCCCGGCACCACCTGCCTGCCGTCCTCCTTCAGCCCCTCCAGCGTCTCCTGGATGGATTTCGGCTGCCCCGGCAGGTTCATGACCAGGCTCCTGCCGCGGATCACCGCCACCTGCCGCGAGAGGATGGCCGTCGGCACGAAGCGCAGGCTGATCTGCCGCATCTGCTCGCCGAAGCCCGGCATCTCCTTGTCGGCGATGGCGAGCGTCGCCTCCGGCGTGACGTCGCGCGGCGCGGGTCCCGTGCCGCCGGTGGTGAGCACCAGCGAGCAGCCCGCATCCACCAGTTCGACGAGCGTCGCGCTGATGCGCTCCTTCTCGTCGGGGATCAGGCGCTCCTGGAAGGTGATGGGGTTCTTCAGCGCCCGCGCGAGCCACTCCTTCAGCGCGGGCAGGCCCTTGTCCTCGTAGACCCCGCTCGAGGCGCGGTCGCTGATGGAAACGATGCCGATGGTGACGGGGTCGTGCTCAGCCATTTTCTTCCTGCTCCAGGGTGTCCCGCACGATCTGGAAGATCTCGCGGTAGGCGCGGCCGCGCCGCGGCGCCTGCCCCTTCGACACTTCGTCCTGCGTGGGGGCGCCGTCCTTGCGCGCCTGCCGGATCAGCGCGCGCAGCTGCTGCGAATCGGTTTCCGGATGCGACTGCAGCCAGGCCTGCAGCGCGTCGTCGCTGGCGATCAGGTCGTCGCGCCATTTCTCCGCCGCATGCAGCGCCATGGTCTGCTGCGCCGAGCCGCTGCGCTGTTCCTCCAGCGCGTCGCGGATCGACTGCAGCGTGTCGGGCTCCAGCTGGCGCATCAGCTTGCCGACGTACTGCAGCTGCCGCCGGCGGCCTTCGAAATTGGTGATGCGTTTCAATTCGGCCAGCGCCGTGAGCAGCCCCTCCGGCAGGTCCAGCCGCTCGAACAGGTCGCCGCGCAGGGTCAGCAGGGCCTCGCCCAGCTTCTGCAGCTCGGCGCTTTCCTTCTTCAGCTCGGTGCGGCTCGGCTCGCCGCCGGTCTGCTCGGCGCGCAGCTGCAGGTCGAGTTCGCTGCCTTCGGCCACGAAGTGGCCTTTGACGAAGTAGCCTTTTTTGGGTTTGCGGGACATGCGGGGAGGGATGGGGGCCGGCGGGTGCGCGGCCGTGGAACGCTGCGTTGCACAAGTATCATAGCCCGCCATGAACAAGACACCCGCGCGCGACGGAGCCGGCTTCAGCTACACCCGGGCCGATTTCGAGGAACTGGTCGATTTCGCCCTGGAACATGCCCGCAGGCTGGGCGCCACCGATGCGGGCGCCGAAGCGTCCGAAGGCTGCGGCCTGAGCGTGTCCGTGCGCAAGGGCGAGATGGAAACGGTGGAGCGCAACCGCGACAAGTCGCTGGGCATCACCGTCTACGTCGGCAGCCAGCGCGGCAATGCCAGCACGTCCGATTTCTCGCGGCCCGCCATCGAGCGCACCGTGCAGGCGGCCTACGACATCGCCCGCTTCACGGCGCAGGACCCCGTGGCCGGGCTGCCCGACGCCGAGGACATCGCACCCCTGGAGGCGCAGCCGGACCTCGACCTGTTCCACCCCTGGGACATCACCAGCGAGCAGGCGGCCGAACTGGCGCTGCGCTGCGAGCGCGCCGCCTTCGACACCGACGCGCGGATCACCAACAGCGAGGGGGCGGGCGTCTCGGCGCAGCAAAGCCACTTCTTCAGCGCCCATTCGCACGGCTTCCGCGGCGGCTATGCCAGCTCGCGCCACTCGATCTCGGTCGCGCCCATCGCTGGCAAGGGCGACGAGATGCAGCGCGACGCCTGGTACAGCTCCATGCGCTCGGCGGCGGAACTCGCCGCGCCGGAAGCGGTGGGCCGCTACGCCGCCGAACGCGCGCTGGCCCGCCTGCAGTCGCGCAAGATCAGCACGCGCGAATGCCCGGTGCTGTTCGAATCGCCCCTGGCCGCCGGCCTGCTGGGCGGCTACGTGCAGGCCACCAGCGGCGGCTCGCTGTACCGCAAGAGCAGCTTCCTGGTGGACTCCCTGGGCAAGCAGGTGTTCGCCGACCACATCGACGTCATCGAGGACCCGTTCGTGCGCCGCGGCAAGGGCAGCGCGCCCTTCGACGAGGAGGGCGTGCGCACCCGGGCGCGCAAGGTGGTGGACGCCGGCCGGGTGGAGGGCTACTTCCTCAGCAGTTATTCGGCCCGCAAGCTGGGCATGAAGACCACCGGCAACGCCGGCGGCTCGCACAACCTGACCCTGCAGTCGCGCCGCACCCAGCCGGGGGACGACCTGGTGGAGATGCTCAGGAAGCTGGGCACCGGCCTGTTCGTGATCGAACTGATGGGGCAGGGCGTCAACTACGTGACCGGCGACTACTCGCGCGGGGCCAGTGGCTTCTGGGTGGAGAACGGGGAGATCGCCTATCCGGTGCAGGAGATCACCATCGCCGGCAACCTCAAGGACATGCTCATGGGGATCGAGGCGGTGGGCGCCGACGTGTACAACTACGGGGCGAAGACGGTGGGGTCCATCCTGGTGAACCGGATGAAGGTGGCGGGAAGCTGACGCGTCCTCCGCTGAGCCGTCATCCCGGCGGAGGCGGGGACCCGAGGCGTCGAAAGGCAAAAGCGGCCC
>DASWUI010000804.1:0-1929 GCA_036401715.1 Ramlibacter sp.
TGCCCTTCTCGCACCACGCCACCGGCTTCTGGTGGACGCTGGGCTCCATGGCCGCCATCGCGGTGGCGCTGGGCGTGGTGTTCTGGCGCAAGCGCTACCTGGCAAGGACGCGGTGATCCTGGTCGGCACCGCGGGCTGGAGCCTGCCGCGCGCGGTGCAGGATGCCTTCGGCGAAGGCGGCAGCCACCTCGCGCGCTACGCGACACGCTTTCCCGTGGCCGAGATCAATTCCTCGTTTCACCGCCCGCACCAGCGCTCGCTCTACGAAAAGTGGGCGGCGGCCGTGCCCGGGGATTTCCGCTTCTGCGCCAAGCTGCCCAAGGCCATCACGCACGAGCGCAGGCTGGTGGATTGCGGGGATCTGCTGGGGGAATTCCTGGCGCAGGCGGGCGGACTGGGCGACAAGCTCGCCTGCCTGCTCGTGCAGCTGCCACCGAGCTTCGCGTTCGATGCGGCCGTGGCCACTCCGTTTCTCGAACTGCTGCGCGATCGCTTCCCGGCCGCGCTGGCGCTGGAGCCGCGCCACGCCTCCTGGTTCGCGCCCGCAGCCGACGGGCTGCTGCGCGACCTGCAGGTCGCCCGCGTGCTGGCCGATCCCGTGCGTCACGAGGCGGGGCGCTGGCCGGGCGGCTGGACGCAGCGCGTGTACCTGCGGCTGCACGGCGCGCCGCGCGTGTATTACTCCTCCTACGAGTCCGGGCTGCTGCGCGCGCTGGCGGACCGGATGCGGATCGCCGCGCGCGAAGGCGCCGAGGTCTGGTGCATCTTCGACAACACGGCCTCGGGCGCCGCCGCCGGCAACGCGCTGGACCTGCTGCGCCTGCTAGAAGAAGGGCGCTGACAGCTTCTCCGCGGCAAACACGCGCTGCACGGCCGGTCGCTCGCTCATGCGCTGCAGGTAGGGACCGAGGTGGGCGCGCTCGCGGGCCTTGCCTTGCGGGAAGTTGCGGGTCCAGCGACACAGCGTGAACACGTAGGCATCGAGCGCGCTGTAGTCCTTGCCGAACACCCAGGGCCCGCCGTTCTGCGCCACGAGCGCATCGAGCTGGTCCAGCAAGCCGCCGACCTTCTCCTGCGCCCGGGCCTTCACTTCGGCCGCGCCTTCTGCGTTGCCTTCCTTCACCCAGCGTTCCGGGTAGAAGTAGACGATCAGCGTGGCCTGCAGCGTGTTCGTGCACCACATCAGCCACTTGTAGAAGTGCGCGCGGGCAGGCGTGCCCAGCGCCGGGGCGAGCTTCGCCGCCGGGTGCGTGTCGCACAGGTGCAGCACGATGGCGGCGGCCTCGTACAGCACGAGGTCGCCGTCGGTGAGCACCGGGAGCAGCCCGTTCGGATTGAGCTTCAGGAAAGCGGGCTCCTTGTGCCTGTCCTGCGCGCGGTCGACCAGGACGCGCTCGAAGGGAACGCCCAGCTCCTCCAGCACGATGTGCGGAATCATGGCCGCGGTGCTGGGGTAATAGTGCAACTGCATCATGGTGCTTTCAGTCCGAACAGGGAGGCGCCATTGTCCCAGGCGATGCGCCGCGCCACGTCCGGCGGCAGCTCGCCCAGCCAGGCACGGTAGCCTTTCATCGTGTCGTCGTAGTACTGCCAGCGCTGGTTGACCCAGGTGTCGGAACCCACCAGGAAGCGCGCGGGGTACTTCAGGAGCAGCTGCCGCCACTCGGGGCACAGCTTGCCGCCCTCGCAGGTGAGGCCCGGCCGGTAGGACAGCTCGCCCACCAGGCGCGGGTACTTCGCCATCAGCTGGTCGACGCGCGCCACGGGCACGCCGCCGATGCCGGTGTGCGCCCAGATCAGCCGGACCTTCGCGCCCCTGGATGGCGTGCTCGCCATCAGCAGGTCGATCGCGGCATCGTCCACGTGCGCCAGCACCGCGAGGTCCTTCTCCTCCGCCAGCGCCATCAGCTTGCGCGCGACCGGCCCGTT
>DASWUI010000805.1:0-2591 GCA_036401715.1 Ramlibacter sp.
CCTTCGAGGCGATGTCGGCGCCGGACCTGGCGCTGACGCAGTTGTCGGTGGAAGTGGTCTCCACGGCCCTGCTGCTGATGGGGCTGGCGCTGCTGCCGCGCACGACGCCGCGCGAGTCGGGCGCGCTGCGGCGCACGCGCGACGCGGTGCTGGCCCTCGCCGGCGGCGGCGGCGTCGGCTGGCTCGCCTGGCTGGCGCTCACGCGCGACCACTCCTCGCTGTCCTGGTACTACCTTCAGAACGCGGTCACGCAGGGCGGCGGCGCCAACGCCGTCAACGTGATCCTGGTCGACTTCCGCGGCTACGACACCTTCGGCGAGATCACGGTGCTGGGCATCGCCGCCGTCGGCGTGCTCGCCATGCTGGACGGCTGGCGCGTGCGCCGGCCGCTGGCGGACCCGGGCGGGCTGCCCTGGTCGTTCGCGCGGCCCTCGCTGATGCTGCGCATGGCCGCGGGCGTCGTGCTGCCGCTGGCGCTGGCCGTCTCCGCCTACGTCTTCTGGCGCGGGCACAACCTGCCGGGCGGCGGCTTCATCGCGGGCCTGATCACCGCGGCGGCGCTGGTGCTGCAGTACATGGCCATCGGGCAGGCCGAGGCCGAGGCCCGGCTCGGGGGCGACACCGCGCGGCGCTTCACGCTGTGGATCGCGCTGGGCCTCACCGTCGCGGGGCTCACCGGGGTGGGCGCCTTCGTCTTCGGGCAGCCCTTCCTCACCAGCGCCTACGCGCATCCCGTGCTGCCCGTGCTGGGAGAGGCGGGCCTGGCGACGGCCGCGCTGTTCGACCTGGGCGTGTACGTGACGGTGGTGGGGGCGACCATGCTCCTGTTCGCCACCCTGGGCGCCGCGAGCAAGGAGGCACCGCGATGACGCTGTCGCTGGAATTCCTGGTGGCCAGCGGCATCGGCTGGACGACCGCCTGCGCGATCTACCTGATGCTGCGCGGGCGCACCTTCCCGGTGGTGCTGGGGCTCACGCTGCTCGGCTACGCCGTGAACGTGTTCATCTTCGCGATGGGCCGGCTGTGGATCGGCCTGCCGCCCGTGCTGCAGGGGCGCGCGGGCGCGGCGGATCCGCTGCCGCAGGCGCTCGTGCTCACGGCCATCGTGATCGGATTCGCGACCACCGGCCTGGTCATCGAGATGGCCCTGCGCTCCCGGCACGAATCGGGCAGCGACCACGTGGACGCGGCCGAGCCCGCGTCCCCTGGCGCGGGGGAGAGGGCATGAACGCCGTGCAGGCCCTCCTGCAGTCGCACCTGCCGGTGCTGCCCGTGCTGCTGCCGCTGTTCACCGCGGTGCTGCTGCTGGTGCTGGGCGACGGTGCCGGCAGCCACAGCCAGCCGGCGCTGACGCGCGCGCGCACCGTCTCCATCGTCTCGGCCGCGCTCGGCCTGCTGGTGGCGATCCAGCTCGCGCTGGACGCGGATGCCGGCGGCTGGCGCGTCTACCGCATGGGCGACTGGCCGGCGCCCTTCGGCATCGTGCTGGTGGTGGACCGGCTCTCGGCCCTGATGGTGCTGCTGACGCAGTTGCTCGCCGTCCCGGTGGCGGTGTACGCCAGCGGCGGCTGGGACGCGCACGGGCGCCACTTCCACGCGCTGCTGCAGTTCCAGCTGATGGGCCTCAACGGCGCCTTCGTGACCGGCGACGTATTCAACCTGTTCGTGTTCTTCGAGGTGCTGCTGATCGCCTCCTACGTGCTGCTGGTGCACGCGCAGGGCCGCGAGCGCTTCCGCTTCGGCGTGCCCTACGTGGTGCTGAACCTGGCCGCCTCGGCGCTGTTCCTGGTCGGCGTGGCGCTGGTGTACGCCGTCACCGGCACGCTCAACCTGGCGGACCTTGCCCTGCGGGTGGGGCAGGTGCCGCCCGCCGATGCCGGACTGCTGCAGGCCGGGGCCATGCTGCTGCTGGTCGTGTTCGGCTTCAAGGCGGCGCTGCTGCCGATGCACATGTGGCTGCCGGGCACCTACGCGGCGGCCTGCGCGCCGGTCGCGGCCCTGTTCGCGCTCATGACCAAGGTGGGCGTGTACGCCATCCTGCGCGTGCACGGCGTGGTGTTCGGCGATGCCGCCGGCGTGTCGGCGCGGCTGGTGGAGACCTGGCTGCTGCCGCTGGCGCTGGCCGGCAGCCTGGTGGCGGTGCTGGGGGCGCTGGCCGCCGGCACCCTGCCGCGCCTGGTCGCGTGGCTCAACATCGCCTCGGTGGGCACCATCCTGGCGGCGATCGGCCTGTTCACGCCGGCGGCCTGGTCGGCGGCGCTGTTCTACATGATCAACAGCACGCTGGTGATCGCGGCGCTGTTCCTGCTGGCCGAACTGGTGGGCGCGCAGCGCGGCGAGGTCGGCGAGCGGCTGGAGCCCGCGGGCCCGGTGGCGCAGCCGGCGCTGCTGGGCACCATGCTGCTGCTGCTGGCCGCCTCCGTGATCGGCCTGCCGCCGCTGCCGGGCTTCCTCGGCAAGCTGATGATCCTGCAGTCGGTCCACGGCGCCGCCATGCCCTGGGTGTGGGGTGCCGTGCTGCTGGTGGGATTCTTCTCGCTGGTGGGGCTGGCCCGTGCCGGCAGCGTGCTGTTCTGGGCGGTGGAGCCCGC
>DASWUI010000806.1:0-1607 GCA_036401715.1 Ramlibacter sp.
GTGCGCTTCACCGTGCGCGCTGTGATCCGCCAGGAGCCCTGAGCGCGCCCCGAGGTGGGAGGAGAGCCGCCCGGCGGGGCCGGCGGCTGCCGCTCCCTCAGGCGGCGGCGGAGCCGGCGGCCTGGGGCTGCGCGCCGGCGAGCAGGATGGAGATGTGGGCCTGCTGCAGCGCGGCCTGGCGCTCGCCCTGCATCACCGACTTCACGATCGGCAGTTCGTCCAGGCGGAAGGCGCACAGCACGAAGTTGCTGGTGGCGATCCTGATCACCTCCGACAGCGACATGCCCACCAGCAGGTCGGCCATCTCGGCACTGATGCCCAGGCGCAGCATCGCCCCGGCCTTGTCCTCGCGCAGCAGCTTCTGGGCCAGCAGCATGTACGTGAGGTTCAGGTCGGCGATTTCCTTGGTGGCATCGGCGGCAGTCATGGTCACTCGGTCTCCGGGCATCGCGAAAGGTGTGACATCATGTTACGGCTTGCAACATAAGTCATCCCCCTGCGTGGTGCGCCCGTGACGAAACTCCCGGCCGTCCCGCCGCCTCCCTGACCGGCGGGCCACGAGCCAGGACGAGCGGCGCGGCTTCAGGCCTCGCCGGGCGGATCGGCCGCTGCCCCGCCGGGCGCGCGCTTCTTCTTGCCCGCGCGCGACGGCGGGCGGCACAACACGCAGACGTACTCCGACCGGTTCTCGCCCGGGTGCGTCACGAACAGCCCGGTGCAGCGCTTGCACGGCGTCAGCTCCAGCATGCCGCCGTCGAAGAACTTGACCAGGGTCGCGGCGCGGGTGAAGTCCAGCACCGGCGCATCGCCGTGCGTGCGCACCTGCTCCTGGTACATGCGGAAGGCCTTCACCAGCGCGTCGAGCCGGCCCTCGGCGTGCGCCAGCATGTGCCGGTAGACGTTGTAGAACATCGAGGCGTGGATGTTCGCCATCCACGTCATGTACCAGTCGGTCGAAAAGGGCAGCAGGCCCTTGGGCGGCGAGGTCCCCTTGACCTCCCTGTAAAGGCGCAGCAGCCGCTCGCGGCTGAGGCTCACCTCGGACTCGATGAACTGCAGGCGCGCGCCCAGGCCGATGAGCGTGACCGCCAGTTGTACTTCCCGAGCTTCCTGCAGAACACTCTTGCCCGACATCGGATCCCCGTCTCCCTGCGACGGGGCATTGTGTCAGGACGCGCGCTGCAGTTGCGCCATGCGTTGCGCCAGGTGCACGAACTGGGGCCGCACCAGGGCGGTCAGTGCGTCCTGGTCGGCGCGGATGCGGCTGGCCAGCGCCGCGATGCGGGAACGGTCGAGGGCGGAGAGGTCCTCCGCGTCCATGCCGCGCAGGCGGCCGAACAGGCTGGTGCAGTGCGCATCCAGCCCGGGCAGCGCTGCCCAGCGCCGGTCGCGCGCGAGTTCCAGCATGCGCGCGACCGTGCCCGCGAGTTCGCAGTAGCCGGCGAGGACCTGGTGCACGCTGGACCTCGCCGCGGTGCCTACTTCTTGTAGATGCCGCCGCAGACGATGTACTGGTCCAGGCGCTCGCAGTAGGCGGTCTTCGGCTCGATCTTCCTGGACACCGGGTTGTTGAACTTGTAGTCGGTCCAGAAGTTCGCCTTGCTCTG
>DASWUI010000807.1:0-5080 GCA_036401715.1 Ramlibacter sp.
CGCTGATCGCGCCGATGTTCTCGGGATAGTCGTCGCCGATGTACTTGAAGACGCTCGCCTTGCCGAAGGCCCAGGCCACGCCGAGCACCGCCATCAGCGCGGTGAAGGCGTAGACGTTCAGCCCGAGGTGGAAGCTCTTCGGGCCGTCGACCGTGAAGATGGTGAAGTCGGTCTGCGGGTAGGACAGCAGGAACAGGCAGACCCAGCTCACCCACAGCACCCACCAGGTGACCTTGTGCGCGCCGTACTTGTCGGAGAGCACGCCGCCGATGGCGCGCAGCACGCCGCCGGGCAGCGAGAAGCAGGCGGCCAGCAGCGCGGCCACGCGGATGTCGAGGCCGAACTCGCCCACGTAGTACTGCACCATCCACAGCGACAGCGCCACGTAGCCGCCGAACACGATGCTGTAGTACTGGCAGTAGCGCAGGACCTTCGGGTCCTTCAGCGCGAGCAGCTGCTCGCGGAAGGTGACGGTGTGCGGCACCAGGTGGGCCGGGTTGCTGTAGCTGAAGAACCAGAACAGGACCACCGTGCCGAGCATCACGGCCGCGTAGACCGTGGGCACCGCCTGCCAGCCCAGCGCGACCAGGATCACGGGCGCGACGAACTTGTTGACCGCCGCGCCGGAGTTGCCGGCGCCGTACACGCCCATGGCGAAGCCCTGGCGCTCCTTGGGGAACCAGCGCGCGACGTAGGGCGTGCCGACCGAGAAGGATCCGCCGGCCAGGCCGACGAACAGGCCGATCACCAGGAAGTGCCAGAACTCCGTGGCGTAGGCCATGAGGAAGATCGCCGGCACGGTGACGGCCATCAGCACCGCCATCACGATGCGGCCGCCGAAGCGGTCGGTCCAGATGCCCAGCGGCACGCGGATCAGCGAGCCGGTGAGCACCGGGGTGGCGGTGAGCAGGCCGAACTCGGTGGCGTTGAGGTTCAGCATCTTCTTGATCGGGATGCCGATGACGCCGAACATCATCCAGACCATGAAGCACACGGTGAAGGCGAGGGTGCTGACCGTCAGCACCGACCAGGCCTGGCCGGTGGCTGTGGCCGCGCCTGCGGCCTTGCGGCCGCCGCCGGCGGGAAGGGTTGCTGTGGACACGTCGGGCTCCGTTTCTCTCTCTGTCTCGACGTGTGAACTTTCGCCCTCCCGGGCTTTCCCTGATATCCCTCGGTGGCACAGTCGGCATTGCCGCGAAGGAGGAGGGGGGATCGTTCCGTGGAACTATCCGCGCGCGCTGTTTGATCTGGCGCAAATCGCGCGGGGCGCTTCGGGTGCAGGATGTCTTGACTCGCTGGCGAACAGCGAGATCCCTGGCGCGAACAGCGCCACCCCGCCAAGCGGGGAACCGAAGCCCGGCTGAGCCGGGCTTCACCTTTTGGGGCGCCCGAACCGCGACACCGCACCGCGCGAAAAAAAGGCCCGCACGCAGCGGGCCTTGCAGGAGCGGGGAGGGTATCGCTCTCTCTGTCTTCCTTCGGTCTCAGTGCGCCATGTCGCCGTTCATGTTCGGGTGCGACGGCTTGTACACCGCGGCGTCCGCCGGCCCCGTGACTTCCAGCGCGGCGGCCCCGCCCTTGGCGGCGCGCGACAGGGCGTGGTCCACGAACAGGTACTTGCCGGGGTACTGCACCTTGAAGTCGACGATGGTCGCGCCGCCCGCGGGCACCAGCGTGGTCTGCACGTTGTGCTTGACGGTGTTGGTCGCGCCTTCGCTGTACACCTTGTCGAAGATCTCGCCGATCAGGTGGAACGACGACACCTTGTTCGGGCCGCCGACGCCGAAGAACACGCGCACCGTCTCGCCGGCCTTGGCCGTCATCTTGTGCTCCTTGCCCAGGGCGCCGACCGCGCCGTTGAACAGGTAGTACGTGGGCAGTTCGTCGGCCGCCTTCTCGGGGCTGTACTCGTGGTGGCCCTTGGTGCCGAAGGCGTGGTTGGTGTACAGGTCGCCCTGCATCACGTAGAACTCCTTGTCCACCTTGGGCAGGCCCTGCTCGGGCTCGACCAGGATCAGGCCGTACATGCCGGCGGAGATGTGGTGCGCCACCGAGGGCGTCGCGCAGTGGTACACGTAGAGGCCGGGGTTCAGCGCCTTGAAGGTGATCGTCTTGGTCTCGCCGGGGGCGACCTGCGTGTGCTCGCCGCCGCCCATGCCGCCGGTCACGGCGTGCAGGTCGATGGAGTGCACGGCCTTGCTGCTGGCGTTGTTGGAGAGCTTGATCTCCACCATGTCGCCCTTCTTCACCCGCAGCATCGGGCCCGGGACCTTCTTGCCGTAGGTCCAGTAGGTGAAGGTGGTGCCGTCGTCCAGGCGGCCCTCGAGTTCGACCGTCTCGATCGCGTACTTCACCAGCTGCGGCGCGCGGGCGCCCAGCGGCTTCGGCACCGCGTTCGGATCCTGCGCGATGCTGACCGCGTTCTTCGCGGCCGGCGCGATCGGGTCGGCGCTGGCCGCGCCCATGGCGACGGTCCTGGCCGCCGGTTGCGCCTTGGCGTTGGCGTCGGCGGGACCGGTCACTTCCAGCACGCCTTCCATGCCGATCTGGCGGTGGCCGGGGATGGAGCAGTAGTAGGTGAACTTGCCGGACTGCGTGAGCTTCACCAGCACCTTGACCGGCGCGCTCTTGCCGGTGAACTTCTCGGACTTGACGTTGAGCTCGGGGAACACGATGTCGTGCTCGGCGCCTTCGCCGCTGGTGATGGTGATCTCGATGGTCTCGCCGACCTTGCCGCGCAGCACCGGGTTCACCGTGCCCTTGTCGTCCAGGTACACCATCTTCCCGTTGGCCATGCCGGTCTTCAGCACGACCTTCTGCACGGCGGAGGCAGGGGCCGCGGCGACGGCCTGCGGCTTGGCGGACACCGGCTTGTTGGTCGCGGTGGCGCCGACGGAGCCGAGGAGCGGGGCCGCCACGAACAGCAGGGCGACGGCGGTGGGGATGGGGGCGACGATGCGGTTGAACATCTGACTTCCTGACTTTCTTGTCATTCGCGGGTGAGACCCCCGCGGGGCCAACGATTGCTTTCTTGTGAACCGTTGGAATGAATGTAGGGATCAGGAGGCGGATGTCATTTGATGCAGCGCAAGGTAAAGGTGTATCTGGGATACACCTTTGACCCAGGTCAATTCAGCCGGCCTTGCCGTCGAGGCGCGGCCGCGCCAGCACGCTGAAATAGCGCGCGGCATACACGGCGAAGCCGGTGGACCACAGGGCGCCGGAGGCGAGGATCGCGTGCAGCGTCCACGCGGGGACCGCCAGCGGGAGCAGTACGCGAACGAGCGCCGCGGCGGCGACCAGCAGGTAGGCCGCGACGTCCCAGCGGTCCGCCTGCAGGCGCCGCGCGGTGTGGCCGCGCGCGGTGCGGGTCATCATGCCGATGATCAGCCCGCCGATGGCGCCCACCGTCAGCGCGTGCGTCGCCGCCGAAGGGATGACCCAGCCGGCGGCGGCCAGCGCCCGCAGGGCCAGGTGCACCGCAATCCACGCATAGGCGAGGTGCAGCACCCACACCAGCGGCGTGCGCACGGTGGCCCAGGGCTGCCACAGCAGCCAGCGCGCCAGGTGCGCCGCGGCCGCCAGCGCCGCCACCGCACCGAGCAGCCACGCGGGCGCCTGCAGCACGTCCGCCGCCAGCACCGCGAGCACCAGGCCCAGCGCCGCCTTCTCCAGCAGCGGGTGCCTGCGCGCGTTCGCGCCGGGCACGCCGTTGTTGGTGAACATGGGAATCACGCGCCCGCCCATCACGCACAGGATGAACAGCACGGCATCCAGCGCGACCTGCATGCCGGCCCAGGGCGGCACGGCGATCACGCCCAGCTGGTTCAGGTGGATCCCCAGCGTCACCAGCGACAGCAGCACCAGCAGCGCCACGAAGAAGTAGTTGCGCCGGTTGCGCGCGGCGATGAAGGGGATCGCCAGCGCGATCGCGGCGGCCAGCGGAAAGGCGAAGTTGGCGACCGCCGAAGCCCAGCCCCAGGGCGTGAGCACCAGCACGCGCGCGACGAGCCACAGCAGCGCCAGCGCCCCGAGCTTCCAGCCCGTGGGGGTCGGCTTGCCGGTCCAGTTCCTGCCGGCGGTGAACAGGAAGCCGACGATCACCGCCAGCGTGAAGCCGAACAGCATCTCATGCGCGTGCCACAGGGGCCCGGAGAGATACGGCGCCGGCAGCCACCCGGTGAACTGCAGCGACCACAGCAGGATGGACAGGGCCGCGAAGCTGCTGGCCAGCAGGTAGAAGGGGCGGAAGCCCAGCTGCCACAGCGCGAAGCCGCGCGGAGGAGCCGGCGGCGCGGGCTCCTCGATCTTGAGGTAGGTGCTCATGGGGAAGTCCTTGCGGCGGCGCGCGGCCCGTGCCGGCGGCGCCAGGCGAATGCCGCACCCGCCATCGTGAGCGCGAACAGCGCGATGGCGAGCGCGTTGAAGAGGGCGCCCTGCGAGCGCCAGCCGAAGTCGGCGAAGCCGCCGAACAGGCGGGCCGCCAGCGAGGCGTGCAGCGCCGCCAGCGGCAGGTAGAAGAAGGCGCCCCAGGCCACCTTGACGCGGGTGATCGCCGGCAGGATCACCGGTGCCTGGCCCATGATCATGCTGAAGATGAAGCCCAGGCCGAGCGCGTGCAGCGCCGTGTCCCGCGCCGGCAGGCCCGCGGCGGTGGCGGCCCAGGCCGCGCCGCCGATGGCGAGCCAGGCATAGCCGGTGAGCAGGCACACGGCCATGTAGCGCGACAGGCCGTCCGCGCGCACGGTGCGGCGGGCGATGTCGAACAGGAACAGCCAGGCGGCCAGCGCCACCAGCGCCGCGCCGAACAGGAGGCCGCCGGCCAGCGCGGAGGCCGACGATGCCGCGGCGCCGAGCACCAGCAGCGCCAGCACGACGTACAGCGCCGGCTGCGCGCCCGGGCGCCGGCGCATCAGGCGCGTCATCTCCAGCCGTTCGGCCGCGATGGTCATCACCAGGAAGGCGAACCACCAGGGCAGCACGGCGGTCGCGCCCGCACCGGCGGCGAACAGCACGTTGCCCACGAACCAGGCGGCGGCGCTCACCAGCAGCAGGCCGGTGTGCGGCGCGCGCTGGCGCT
>DASWUI010000808.1:0-2675 GCA_036401715.1 Ramlibacter sp.
CGCGGATGGGCAGGTGGACCAGCGCGGCGCCCACCGCCCGCACGATGTCGACGTACCAGACCCAGTCGTAGGCGCCGGTGCTCTCGAACACCGTGCCGCCGAGCCAGGAGCCGGCGAAGGCACCGACCTGGTGGGTCAGCATGACCACGCCGAACAGGGTCGCCATGTTGGCGGGCCCGAAGAACTTGGCCACCAGGCCGGCCGTGGGCGGCACGGTCGACAGGTAGGTCAGGCCCATGACCGCCGCGAACATCAGCACCACCGGCCCGGTCTTGGGCGCGAACAGGAAGGCCAGCACCGCCAGCGCGCGCGCCGCGTAGATCAGCGACAGCAGCGTCTTCATGCGCCAGCGGCCGACCGCCCAGCCCACCGCGAGGCTGCCGACGATGTTGAACAGCCCCAGCATGGCCAGCGCCCAGCCGCCCCACTGCGTGGGCAGCCCGCAGGCCTCGACCACCCCCGGCAGGTGCACGGCGAGGAAGGCCACGTGGAAGCCGCAGACGAAGAAGCCCGCTCCGAGCAGCAGGTAGTCGGGATTGCGCAGCGCGCCGGCCACGGCCTGGCGCGCGCCGACCGGCTTGTGCGCCGGGTCGACGCCGGCGTGCGAGGAGGTGCCGCGCAGCACCCAGGCCGCGGGCAGGCACAGGAGCGTCATCAACGCCAGCGCCTGCATCGCCGAGGACCAGCCGATGCCGACGATCAGCGCCGCGGCGATCGGCGCGGTGGCGAACTGGCCGAAGGAGCCGCCGGCGTTGACCAGGCCGGTGGCGATGCCGCGCCGCGCGGGCGCGATCATGCGCATGCTCGCGGACATCAGCACCGCCGGACCGGCCATGCCGGAGCCGCCGGAGGCCAGAACGCCGATCGCGAAGATGAGGCCCAGGGTGCTCGTCATCAGGGGCGTGATGAAGGTGCCGATCGCCAGCAGCACCACGCCCACGGCGAGCACGCGCCCGGCGCCGTAGCGGTCGGCCATCGCCCCGGCAAACGGTTGCGTGAGGCCCCACCACAGCTGGCCGAAGGCGAAGGCCAGGCTGATGCTGCCCAGGCCCAGGCCGGTGGAGGTGTTCAGCGCCGGCAGGAACAGCCCCATGCTCTGGCGCGCGCCCATGGTCAGGGCGAAGGTGCCGGCCGCCGCCAGCATCACCAGCCAGAAGGCGTTGCGGCGCATCGCGTCAGTCATCGTGATCTCCTTCCGGCAGGTCCGCCAGCAGTTCCTGGCACTCGTCCAGCAGCGCGTGCAACGCTACCACGCGCCGGGTGCCCAGCCGCTCATTGAGTGACTCCTGCGCCACGCGCCAGCGCCGCTGCGCCTCCTGGCGCTTCTCTTTTCCCGCCGGCGTGGCGCTGACGAGACGGCTGCGCCCGTCCACCCCCGGCTCCAGCACCAGCAGGCCCGCATCGATCAGCGGCCGCAGGTTGCGCGTGAGGGTGGAGGCGTCCACCTTCATGGCCCGCGCGAGGTCCACCGGCCGGATCGGGCCCAGCTTCACCGCGTACGAGAGCAGCGAGTACTGCGTGCCCCGCAACCCGGTCTTGCCGACCTCCGCGTCATAGAGCTGCGCCACCCGCCGCATCAGCTGGCGCAGCTTGAGGTTGGTGCAGCCCTGCGGCTTGACAGCGGTGTCCACGCGAATTATTGTAGCTGCAACCATTGCATATGCAAGCTTTTCCCGGAGCGGACGAATGAGCAAGGTGGACCGGCTGGAAGAATGGCTCGCGCTGGAGCGCGAGGTGACTGCCCGCATCGACGCGGGCGTGGGCTGCGGCGTGTCGCGCCCGGACCAGGTGGCGGGCCGCAGCGGCCTGGAGCTGCTGCAGGCGATGCTGCGCGGCGAGCTGCCCTACCCGCCGATCGCCCGCACGCTGGACTTCCAGCTGCTGGAAGTCGGCGAGGGCCGCGCGGTGTTCCAGGGCACCCCGGGCCCGGCGCACCTCAACCCGATGGGCGGCATCCACGGCGGCTGGTACGCGACGCTGCTCGATTCCGCCCTGGGCTGCGCGGTGCATACGATGATGCCGCCCGGCCGCGGCTACACCACCGCGGAACTGGGGGTGAACCTGGTGAAGGCGATCGGGACCAAGGTGCAGCGCGTGCGCGCCGAGGGCAAGGTGCTGCATTGCGGCCGCCAGCTGGCGACGGCCGAGGCGCGGCTGGTGGGCCCGGATGGGACGCTGTATGCGCATGCGACCACCACCTGCCTGGTCTTCGAGCTGCCGCCGGCGCGATAGGCCCCGGTGGATTGCAGGTCGGGGCCCGCAATGACACGTCCCCCCGCCGACCTCACTTCCTGCGCACGCCGTCGAAGGCGAACGTGAAGATCAGGTCCAGCCCGGCCCGCTCCCCCGCCTCCGCCCGCACCGTCACCCGGCGCGAGACGTCGTAGAAGATGAACAGCGTGCCCATGGCCCCCGAGAGGCTGCGCTCGTAGGCGGCGTAGAAGTTGTCGGCGAAGCGCTTGCCCACGCGCACCACCGCGCCGCTGGTGCTGTCCGGCCGCACGCTCAGGTCGTCCAGGCCCAGGCGGCCCGCCACGCCCTTGCCGGTGCCGCCGCGGCCCGACAGCAGCGCGGTCGCGGCGCGCTGCAGCAGCGCCGTTTCCGCGCCGCCGCCGGCGGAGGAACGTCCCAGCACCACGTACGAGAGCGTCTCCGCCTCGGAGAGCCCTGCCTCG
>DASWUI010000809.1:0-4316 GCA_036401715.1 Ramlibacter sp.
CAGCGCCGCCGCCGGCCGCGCCGGTCGCGGTGGTGCCGTCGGCGATGCCGTCGCCGATGCAGGAGCTCGCGCCGCCGGCGACCGACGACGTTGCGCCTGCCGCCACGCGTGAGCCGCCGCCCACCCTCGACGACGTCGCCAGGCTCGTGGCCGGCGACGACATCAAGCGCTTCGTCGCCCCCGACGTCGAGCCGGCGGTGAAGAACGCGGCGCTGAAGAAGCTGTTCGCCGAGCCGCACTTCAACGTGATGGACGGGCTGGACACCTACATCGACGACTACTCCAAGCCCGATCCGAGTCCGCCCGAGATGCTGAAGAGCCTGGTCAGCGGCAAGTTCCTCGGCCTGTTCGAGGAGAAGAAGGAAGAGGAAGCCGCTGAAGAGGCGGGCAAAGCCCCCACGGACAGGGAAGTCGCGGATGACCCCGCGCCCGAAACCGTGGCACAGTCCAGCACCCGGACCGGACAAGCATTACCGCCGGCCGATGACCATGCCGACCCTGATCTGCGACTGCAACAAGACGATGCCCCTGGACCCCGAGGCCCTGGGGCGGGCGCTCGATGAAAAACTGACGCTGCATTCGACGCTGTGCCGCCGGGAGGCGGGCGCGTTCCAGCAGGCCATCCAGACCGGCGCCGACGTGGTCGTCGCCTGCACCCAGGAAAAGCGGCTGTTCGCCGAGCTGGGGCAGCAGACCGAAGGGGCGGTGTCCCCCATCCGCTTCGTCAACATCCGCGAAACCGGCGGCTGGAGCAAGGACGCCAAGGGCGCGAGCCCCAAGCTCGCCGCGCTGCTGGCCGTCGCGAAGCTGCCGGAGCCGGAACCGGTTCCCACCGTCACCTACAAGAGCGCGGGCCGGCTGCTGCTGATCGGGCCGCTGGAGCAAGCCGAGCGCTTCGCCGCGGTGCTGGGCGACGCGCTGGACGTCACCATCTTCTCGCGCGGCGGCAGCGGCGCGCAGGAGCGCAAGTACCCGGTGGTCGGCGGCCGCATCGAAAGCCTCACCGGCTGGCTGGGCGCCTTCCAGCTGTCGTGGGCGCAGGACAACCCGATCGACCTGGACCTGTGCACCCGCTGCAATGCCTGCGTGGCCGCCTGCCCGGAGCAGGCGATCGGCCTGGACTACCAGGTGGACCTGCAGGCCTGCAAGAGCCACCGCGCCTGCGTGAAGGCCTGCGACGTCGCCGGCGCCATCGACTTCACGCGCGAGCCGGTCGCCCATTCCGATACCTTCGACCTGGTGCTGGACCTGCGCCGCCAGCCGGCGTTCGTGCAGCACGCGCCTCCGCAGGGCTACTTCCACCTGCCGCCGGAGCAGGAGAACGGGCCGAAGGCGCTCGACGTCGTCATCAAGCTGCGCGAGCTCGTGGGCGAGTTCGAGAAGCCGAAGTTCTTCGCGTACAAGCAGAAGCTGTGCGCCCACAGCCGCAACGAGAAGGTCGGCTGCAGCGCCTGCATCGACATCTGCTCCGCCGAGGCGATCACCAGCGAGAAGGGCCGCCAGCAGGTCAAGGTCAACCCGAACCTGTGCGTCGGCTGCGGTGCCTGCACCACGGTCTGCCCGACCGGCGCGATGACCTATGCCTATCCGCGCGCCAGCGAGCAGGGCGTGAAGATCCGCACGCTGCTGTCCACGTATGAACGCGCGGGCGGCACGGCCCCCATCCTGCTGCTGCACAGCCAGGAACGCGGGCAGGTGCTGGTGGAGGAGCTCGGTCGCGCCGCGCGGGTGGGCGCCGCCGAGGGCGTGCCCGCCAACGTGATCCCGATGCCCGTGTGGCACATCGCCAGCCTGGGCATCGAGGTCTGGCTCACCGCCATCGCGCAAGGCGCCTCGCACCTGGCGCTGCTGGCGACGAGCGAAGAGGCGCCGCAGTACCTCGAAGCGCTGCAGCTGCAGATGCAGGTGGCGCAGTCGGTGCTGGAAGGCCTGGGCTACGAAGGCAGCCACTTCAGCCTGCTGCAGGCCCGCAGCGGCGCCGACCTCGACCAGGACCTGCGCCTGCTGGCGAAGAAGCGCGGCGCGACGCCCAAGGCGCGGGCACGCCATGCGGTGTCCGCCGAGAAGCGCACCACCGCCGAACTCGCCATCGACCACCTGGTGGAACACGCGCCGAAGCGGCCGGAAGCCATCGCGCTGCCGGTCGGCGCGCCCTTCGGCAACGTGGTGGTGGACAAGGACAAGTGCACGCTCTGCATGAGCTGCGTGGGCGCCTGCCCCGCGAGCGCGCTGCAGGACAACCAGCTCGCGCCGCAGCTGCGCCTGGTGGAGAAGAACTGCGTGCAGTGCGGCCTGTGCGTGAAGACCTGCCCCGAAAAGGCGATCACGCTGCAGCCGCGCCTGCTGCTCGCGCCGGAGCGCAAGCAGCCGCGCGTGCTGAACGAGGCGCAGCCCTATGCCTGCATCCGCTGCGCCAAGCCCTTCGGCACGCTCAAGGGCATCGAGGCGATGATCGGCAAGCTGGCCGGCCACGCCATGTTCCAGGGCGCGGCCCTGGAGCGCCTGAAGATGTGCGGCGACTGCCGCGTGATCGACATCTATTCGTCCGAGAACGAGACGCGCATCACCGACCTATGACGACTCAGCCCCTGCCCGCCAGCAGCGCGCTGGACGAGGAAACCGCCCGCGCGGAGATCTACGGCCTGCTGTCGCAGCTCTATTACGCGCCGCCCGGCACCGACCTGCTGTCGGCGCTGCGCGTGGCGGTGACGGAGGCGCCCGCGCAGGGGGCCTACCTGGAGGAGCCCTGGCGCGAGGTGATCGGAGCGGCGCGCGCGCTGAGCGACGAGGCCATCGCCGACGAATACGACGCCCTGTTCGGCGGCGTCGGCAAGCCCGAGGTCTACCTGTTCGGCTCGCACTACCTCAGTGGCTACCTCAACGAGAAGCCGCTGGCTCGGCTGCGCACCGCGCTGGCCGGAATGGGGCTCGGCCGCGACGAGGCCATGCCCGAGACCGAGGACCACATCGCCTACGTGCTGGAGGTCATGCGCTACCTGATCGCCGGCGACGACGTGGCGGTGGCCAACCTCACGAAGCAGCGCGAGTTCTTCTCGGAGTACCTGCAGCCCTGGGTGAACGACCTGAGCGACGCGATCGCCGCGCACCCCAGGGCGGCGTTCTACAAGGCGCTTGCCGGGTTCACCCGCGCCTTCGTCTCCGTCGAAGCCCAGGGCTTCGACATGCTGGACTAGCCGGCGCCCGCGTTCCCCCGTCGGGATGGCCGTGCGTCGCCGCGGCGCGTGCGCGCGTTCCCGCGCGACTGTCGCAATCTGAGAACATTCCTGTCGTGCTGCTGTCGGGTTCGCGTTTTCCCTGACGGGCGTTCCCCTCTTTTTGCATGCAAACGATTGCCGTGAAGAATTGCCTCTACTACAGTATGAAAGGTAGTTCATAAGAGCTTCAGGAGACTTGCACATGTCCGAAGGCCAATCCAAGCCCTCCCGCCGGGGCTTCATGCTGGGAGCCGCCGTCGCCGGCGCGGCCACTGCCGCCGTCGTCACGCTTCCCAAGACCGCTTCCCCCGAGGCCCCCGTGGCCGAGAAGCCGCCCGTACCCGAGAACGGCGGCGGTTATCACGTGACCGAACACGTGAAGCAGTACTACCGGTCCACGCTCGTCTAACCCCGCTGGAGAAATCCATGTTGCTCACGAAGAAGTCGGGGGCCGCACAGGCCAACCCGCGTTCGCCGTTCGTCCACAGCCTCCAGCGCGGCCTGTCGACGGCGCTGCCCACCATGGACCGGCGCGCGTTCCTGCGCCGCTCCGGCCTCGGCGTCGGGGTCGGCATCGCCGCCTCCTCGCTGACCCTGGTGAAGAAGGCCCGCGCCGCGGAAGGCAAGGGCGCCGCCGTCGGCGACGGCCGCATCGAGGTCAAGCGCACCGTCTGCACGCACTGCTCCGTCGGCTGCGCGATCGACGCGGTGGTGGAGAACGGCGTGTGGGTGCGCCAGGAGCCGGTGTTCGACTCCCCGATCAACCTGGGCGCGCACTGCGCCAAGGGCGCGGCGATCCGCGAGCACGGCCACGGCGAGTTCCGCCTGCGCTACCCGATGAAGCTGGTGAACGGCAAGTACCAGCGCATCTCCTGGGACCAGGCCTACGACGAGATCGCGGCCCGCCTGATGGACCTGCGCAAGGCGAGCGGCCCCGAGTCCGTGTTCTGGATCGGCTCGTCCAAGCACTCCAACGAGCAGTCCTACCTGCTGCGCAAGTTCGTGAGCCTCTGGGGCAGCAACAACTGCGACCACCAGGCCCGCATCTGCCACTCCACCACCGTCGCCGGCGTGGCGAACACGTGGGGCTACGGCGCGATG
>DASWUI010000810.1:0-2159 GCA_036401715.1 Ramlibacter sp.
GAGCTCAAGCGCCAGCCTTTCGTGTTCCTCACCGATTTCGTCGGCTGCCTGCCGATGGAGCCGGGCAACGAGCGCGAGGCGCTGCTGTGCGCCGACCGCAACGCGGACAGCATCGAGCACATCGCGCGCTATCCGTGGATCCGCGACCGCTCCATCTTCGTGGGCAACCTGGAGGACACGCCGGAACTGCCCTTCGGTCCCGGCCTGCCGGTGATCCGCGAATGGGCAAGGCACAACTACAGCTTCGCCGGCTACGTGCTGCCCTTCGATCCGAAGTCGCTCCAGGACACGGATGCGCTGCGGGCGCGCCACGGCTACCGCAGGGACGAAAAGCTGGTCATCGCCGCGGTCGGGGGCACGGCGGTCGGCGCGCCGCTGCTGCACCGCATCGCCGAGACCTTCCCGCTGATGAAGCGCGAGGAGCCGGCGTTGCGCATGGTGCTGGTGGCCGGCCCGCGCGTGCCGCGCGAGGCCTTCCCGGTCCACGAGGGACTGGACGTGCTGCCCTACGTGCACAACCTGTTCGAGCACCTGGCCTGTTCCGACCTCGCGCTGGTGCAGGGCGGGCTGAGCACCTGCATGGAACTGGTGGCGACGCGACGGCCCTTCCTCAGCTTTCCGCTGGAGCGGCATTTCGAGCAGTGCATCCACGTGAGGAACCGGCTGCACAACTACTGCGCGGACTGCTCGGTGAAGTTCCGCGAGCTCAGCGTGCGGCAGCTCGCCGACAGGGCGCTGGAAACCATGCACGCGCCGGTGCGCTACAAGCCGGTGGAAACGGACGGCGCGCAGCGTGCGGCGCGGCAGATCCTCGACGTGATGGAGAACCGGCACTGGGCCGCGGGATGAGCCTGGGTCATTCCCGCCTGCGCGGGATGACGGTCAGGGCTTCAGCGCCCTCAACACGTTCTCCGCCGTCGCCGGCGCGTCCATGCGCACCTTGCCGTCCCCGCGTGCCGCGGCCGCCGCATCGCGCAGCGCCTCCCACACGCTGATCGCCAGCATGAAGGGCGGCTCGCCCACGGCCTTGCTGCCGCCGACGTTGTCCTCGCGGTTGGGCTCGGGCCACAGCGCGATGCGGAAGTGCTCCGGCACGTCGCCGGTGGCGGGGATCTTGTACGTGCTCGGCGCGTGCGTGGAGAGGTGGCCCTTGTCGTTCCACACCAGCTGCTCGGTGGTGAGCCAGCCCATGCCCTGGATGAAGCCGCCCTCGATCTGGCCGATGTCGATGGCCGGGTTGATGGAGGTTCCGACGTCGTGGAGGATGTCCACCTTCAGCACCCGGTTCTCGCCGGTGAGCGTGTCGATCGCCACCTCGGTGCAGGCCGCGCCGTAGGAGAAGTAGTAGAAGGGACGGCCGGTGAGGGTGGTCTTGTCGTAGTGGATCTTGGGCGTCTTGTAGAAGCCGTCGCTCCACAGCTGCACCCGCGACTTGTAGGCGTCGTCGACCAGCTGTTCCCACGTCATCACCGCGTCGGGCCCGCTCACCTGCCCGTGCGCGAAGATCACCTGCTCGGGCTTGCAGTGCTGCTTGTGCGCGACGTACTCGGCCAGGCGCTGGCGCACCTGCCGGGCGGCGAACTGCGCGGCCCGCCCGTTGAGGTCGGTGCCGCTGGAGGCGGCCGTGGCGCTGGCGTTGGGCACCTTGCCGGTGTCGGTGGAACTGATGCGCACCCTGTCGTAGGGCACGCCGAGTTCGTCCGCGACCAGCTGCAGGACCTTGGTGTGCAGGCCCTGGCCCATCTCGGTGCCGCCGTGGTTCACCTGCACGCTGCCGTCGCCGTACACGTGCACCAGCGCGCCGGCCTGGTTGAAGAAGGTCGCGGTGAAGGAGATGCCGAACTTCACCGGCGTGAGCGCCAGGCCGCGCTTGATGACCGGGCTGCGCGCATTCCAGCGCGCGATCTCCTCGCGCCGCCGGCGGTAGCCGGCATCCTGTTCCAGCCGCGCGATGAGCGGCTCCAGGATGTTGTCCTCCACCGTCATCTGGTAGTGCGTGACGTTGCGCTCGGTGACCCCGTACAGGTTGGCCCTGCGCACGTCCAGCGGGTCCTTGCCCAGCGCCCGGGCGATGTCCCCCAGGATGCACTCCATGGCGATCATCCCCTGCGGCCCGCCGAAGCCGCGGAAGGCGGTGTGGCTCTGCACGTTGGTCTTGC
>DASWUI010000811.1:0-7566 GCA_036401715.1 Ramlibacter sp.
CGCCGGGATCACGATCATGCTCTGCTGCGAGTGGCGCGGCGCCTCCGGGTCGGTCTTGCCCATCGTGATGTAGACCTTGCAGCGCGGGTCGGGCGCGCCGGAGATCCACCACTTGTGGCCGTTGACGATGTAGTGGTCGCCCTGGCGCTCGATGCGCGTCTGGATGTTGGTGGCGTCCGAGGAGGCGACCTCGGGCTCGGTCATCGCGAAGGCCGAGCGGATCTCGCCTTCCAGCAGCGGCTTGAGCCACTGGGCCTTGATTTCCGCCGAGCCGTAGCGGGCGATCGTCTCCATGTTGCCGGTGTCCGGCGCGGAGCAGTTGAACACCTCCGAGGACCATGGCACCCGCCCCATGATCTCCGCCAGCGGCGCGTATTCGAGGTTGGTCAGGCCCGCGCCCGTGTAGCCGGAAGCCTGCGCGGTGTCCACCGGCAGGAACAGGTTCCACAGGCCCGCCGGGCGCGCCTTCTTCTTCAGCTCCTCGATGATCGGGATGGGCGACCAGCGCTTGCCCGCCTCCGTGTTGGCCTGCAGCTGCTTCTTGTACGTCCCCTCGTTCGGGTAGATGTACTCGTCCATGAACTTCTGCAGGCGCGCCTGGAGTTCCTTGGTCTTGGCGGAGTATTCGAAGTCCATGCGTATTGCTCCTCGGGATGAATGGGTCAGGCCTTCTGCGCGAAGGACCAGGAAAGTTCGGCCATGGGCCGGGCGCCGGCGGCGGAGGCGACGGCCTGGGCGCTGGAGGCGGTGCCGGCCTCCACCCGCTTGGCGATGCCCTGCAGGATGGCGGCGATGCGGAACAGGTTGTAGGCCATGTAGAAGTTCCAGTCGGCCTTCAGGTCGGCGACCGTGGCCAGGCCGGTGCGCTCGCAGTAGCGCCGGATGTATTCGTCCTCGCTGGGGATGCCCAGGGCCGCGTGGTCGAGGCCGCCGATGCCGCGGCCCGGATGCGGGATGTGCCAGGCCATGCAGTGGTAGCTGAAGTCCGCCAGCGGATGGCCGAGCGTCGACAGCTCCCAGTCCAGCACGGCGATGATGCGCGGCTCCGTGGCGTGGAACATCACGTTGTCCAGGCGGTAGTCGCCGTGCACGATCGAGACCTTGCTCTCGTCGCGCGCCGCCGGGGGGATGTGCGCCGGCAGCCACTCCACCAGCTTCTCCATCTCCGGGATCGGCTGGCTCATGGGACCGGCGCCGTCCGCGGAGGCCTTGTACTGCTTGCTCCAGCGGCCGATCTGGCGGTCGAAGTAGTTGCCGGGCTTGCCGTAGCCGGCCAGGCCGCGCTCGGCGAACTTCACCGTGTGCAGGGCGGAGATCACGCGGTTCATCTCGTCGTAGATCGCGCCGCGCTGCTCGCGCGTCATGCCGGGCAGCGCCTGGTCCCACAGCACCCGGCCTTCCATGCATTCCATGACGTAGAAGGCGCGGCCGATCACCGACTCGTCCTCGCACAGGCAGTACATGCGCGGCACCGGGACGTCCGTTCCGTGCAGGCCGCGCATCACCGCGAACTCGCGCTCGATGGCGTGCGCCGAAGGCAGCAGCCTGGCGACCGGCCCCGGCTTGGAGCGCATCACGTAGTTGCGCTGCGGGGTCAGCAGCTTGTACGTGGGGTTGGACTGCCCGCCCTTGAACATCTCCACGGTCAGGGGGCCGCGGAAGCCTTCCAGGTTCTTCTCCAGCCAGGCCGTCAATGCCGGGACGTCGAAGGCATGCTTGTCCGACACCGGGCGGGTGCCGACGAAATGGTCGTAGTTGCCGTCGCTCATCGCTCGTTGTCCGATTCGACGATGCGCATCAGGGCGTCGCGGTTGCGCACGACCAGGCCGCCCGGCTCGATGCGGATGACTTCCTCGCGCTCCATCTGCTTCAACTCCTGGTTCACGCGCTGGCGCGAGGCGCCGAGCAGCTGCGCGAGCTCCTCCTGCGCCAGCTGCAGGCCGATGCGCACCTCGCGGCCGTCGTGCAGCGAAGGCACGCCGTAGCTGCGCACCAGGTGCGCGAGCTGCTTGGCCAGGCGGGCGCGCAGCGGCAGGGTGTTGAGGTCCTCCACCAGGCCGAACAGCGTGCGGATGCGGCGGGCGTGCAGGCGCAGCAGCGCCTCGTACAGTTCCACGTGCTGCGACAGGATCTTCTGCACGTCCGCGCGCGACACCATCAGCAAGGTGCTCTCCCCGTGGGCGTAGGCGTCGTGCGTGCGGCGCTCGCCGTCGAACATGGCGACGTCACCGAACCAGATCCCCGGCTCCACGTAGGTCAGCGTGACCTGCTTGCCCGTGATGGAGGTGGAGCTGACGCGCACCGCCCCGCGCGCCACGGCCGTCCAGGCCTCGGCCGGGTCGCCGCGCGCGCAGATCAGTTCGCCGTCCTTGTAGCGTTTGACGAAGGCACATCGCAGGATGTCGTGGCGTAGCGAGGGCGAAAGGGAGGAGAACCAGCGACCGTTGTTGATCGCCGCGCGTTCCTCGATGGTAAGAATGGGGTCGTCCATGGTCTGTCTTGTGAGCGACTGGCGCCGCCTGCATTGTCGCGTCCGGGACGGCTCAGGAGTAGCGGGGCGGCTGCCTGGCCAGGAAGGCCTGGATGCCGATGGCGCCGTTGGCGTGGTGCAGGTTGCGCACGAAGTGCTCGCGCTCGCTGGCCAGCTGCTGTGCCAGCGGCGCGGTGGCGGCGTCGTTCAGCAGTTCCTTGATGCTGGCGAGCGCGTTGGGCGCGCGCTCGTTCAGGCGGGCTGCCAGCGCCAGCGCTTCGTCGAGCGCGCCGCCGGCGGGCGTGACCCGGTTCACCACGCCCAGCTGCTGCAGGCGCTCGCTGCCGATGCGCTCGCCGCACATCAGCAGTTCGCTGACGAGCTGGCGGGGCAGGGCGCGGGCGAGGCTCCAGGTGCCGCCGCCGTCGGGCGACAGGGCCACGGTGCTGTACGCCATCACGAACAGCGCGTTGTCGGCGGCGACGATGAAGTCGCAGGCCAGCGCCAGCGAGAACCCGGCGCCGGCGGCCGCGCCTTCCACCGCCGCGATCACCGGCTTGGGGAAGGTGCGGATCGCCTCGATCCAGCCATGCAAACCTTCGATGGACTGCGCCTGCACCTGCGGCGGTTTCTGCCGGTTGTCCAGCAGGCGCTGCAGGTTGCCGCCGGCGCAGAAGGTGCTGCCGGCGCCGGTGATGACGACGCTGCCGACCTCCGGGTTGCTGTCGGCCGCGTTCAGCGCCTCCACGCCGGCGGCGTAGATCTCCGGGCCCAGCGCATTGCGCAGGTCCGGGTTGCTGATGGTCAGCACCATCGTGCGCCCGTGGCTCGCGCTTTTCAGTTCCGCCGCCATGTCAAGCCTCTTCCTGCAGCAGCGACAGGCCGATGGCGCCGCGCCGGCGCAGCCAGGGGCTGGGGCGGTAGCGCGGGTCGCCGTACACGGTCTGCATGTTGAACAGCACCTCCAGCACGTTGGTGGGCCCCCAGCGGTCGCCCATGGCCAGCGGCCCCAGCGGATAGCCGAGGCCCAGGGTCACCGCCGTCTCCAGGTCGCGCGGCGAGCAGATGCGCTGCTGGCAGATGTCGGCGGCAATGTTCACGATGGTGGCCACCACGCGCTGCGTCACGAAGCCCGCGGAGTCGCGGATCACGCTGACCGGCTTGCCGTCGCGCGCGAACAGGGCGTGGGCGGCATCGCGCATGTCGCCGCGGGTGGCGGGATTGGTGGCCAGCACGCGGCGTTTGGTGGCCGGATCGTCGATCAGCATGTCGATGCCCACCGTGCGGGCCGGGTCGAGCCGTTCCACCACCGCCACCGTGGTCACGTCGAAGCCGAGCGGCGCCACGATCGTGAGCGCCTGCGCGGAGGCGGACTGGCCGGTTTCGATCTTCGCGCCGAGGTCCTTCAGCAGCTGGTACAGCTCGGCGCGCCGCGCGGCCCGGGTCGAGACCCACACCGGCGGCAGTTCGTCCATCTTCGGTGCCGCGGGTTCGGCCGGCACCTGCGCCTTGCCGTCCACGTAGCGGTAGAAGCCTTCGCCGGTCTTGCGTCCCAGCACGTTGCCGGCGAGCCGCTGCGCCGTGATCACGTTGGGCCGGTAACGCGGCTCGTCGTAGTACTGCCGGTACACCGACTCCATCACCGGATGCGACACGTCCAGGCCGGTCAGGTCCATCAGCTCGAACGGGCCCAGCTTGAAGCCGCCCTGGTCGCGCAGGATGCGGTCGATGGTGGCGAAATCCGCGACGCCTTCGCTGGCGATGCGCAGCGCCTCCGTGTTGTAGCCGCGGCCCGCGGGGTTGACGATGAAGCCGGGCGTGTCCTGCGCCTGCACCGGCGTATGGCCCATCTGGCGCGCGTAGGCGGTGAGGCCCTCGCACACGGCGGGGTCCGTCTTGAGGCCGGCGATGACCTCCACCACCTTCATCAGCGGCACCGGGTTGAAGAAGTGGTAGCCGGCGACGCGCTGCGGCCGCTGCAGTCCGGCGGCGATCGCGGTGACGGACAGCGAGGACGTGTTGGTGGCCAGGACCGCGTCGGCACCGACGATGCGTTCCAGCTCCGCGAACAGGGACCTCTTGACGTCCAGCCGCTCGACCACGGCCTCGACCACCAGCTCGCAATCGGCCAGCTCCTGCAGGCCCCCGGCGGGCCGCAGCCGTTCCTTGGCGGCCTGCACCGCCGGCGCGTCCATCCGGCCCTTTTCCAGCAGGCGGTCCCACTGCGCCCCGAGTTCGCGGATGGCCTTGTCCACCGCCTGCGGCTGCGTGTCGTACAGGCGCACGGTGCTGCCGGCCTGGGCGGCGATCTGCGCGATGCCGCGCCCCATGGCGCCGGTTCCGGCGACGCCAATCGTCTTGTAACGAGTCTCCATCGGTCCATTATCGGTGCGCGCCGGGCGGCTCCCGCGCAGATTCCCTTTGGCGGCGCGCGAAGCCGTGCCTAGAATGGGCGCCCAGATGTTGCAGCCGGTTACCTTCCGTCTCCTGGCATTCGTTGCGTGCGGATGGCTGCTCGCGTGCGAGGTGTCGGCACTGACGCTCGGCCGTGCGCGCGGCGCGGCGCTGATCGGCCGGCCGCTGGAACTGGTGATCCCCGTCACGCTCGACCCCTCGGACACGCAAGGGCCCTGCGCCGGCGCGGACCTCTTCTACGGCGAGGAAAGGGTGCGGGCGCCGATCGTGCGCTGGGAACCCGGCATCGGCACGCACGGCCTGCTGCGGGTCACGTCCACCGTGCCGGTCGACGAACCCATGGTGACGCTGTACCTGCGCGCCGGCTGCGGCGAGAGCGCCTCGCGCCGGTTCGTGCTGCTGGCCGAGCCGCCGCCGGAGGTGGAGCCCGTAGCAGGCAGCGCGCCGCCGGCCGTGCAGCGCGCGCGGCCGGCGCCGGTGCGCGCGGTCCGCCGGGTTTCGATGGCCGGGCAGCCGCGCCTGAGGCTGGAGCCGCTGGACCTGCCGATCGAGCTGGCTCCCACGCTGCGCATCACATCCGAACTGCGAACGCAGCTGGCGGCCGATCCGCGCGAGCGGCAGGCGGCCGCCGCCCTGTGGCACGTGCTGCAGAAGGGGCCGGACCCGACGGCGCAGCAGGCGCTGCGCCTGCAGGCGGCCGAGCGGGAGCTGGTCTCGCTGCGCGACCGAAACCGGCGGGACGCGGCCGCGCTGGTGGAAATGCGCGGCCAGGTCGAACGGGCGCGGGCGGGGCGCAACACGGCATCGCTGCTGGTGCTGGCGCTGGCCGCCGTGCTGGTCGGCTTGCTGGCCTGGCTGGCGCTGCGCTGGCACCGTGCGCGGCGGCTGGAACGCGTGGGGCGCTGGTTCGAGGTCCATGGCGAAGCGGCCCTGCGCAACGAGGCTCCCACGGTGCCCGGACCCGCTGCCGCGGCGTTCGGCGTCCCCGCCGCCACCGGTGCATCGCGCACCCGCGTCACGACCGCTCCCAGCCCGCTCGCCGCCGCCGGCGGCCGCAGCGCGAGCCTGCGGACGGTGGGCATCCAGGAACTGATCGATGTCCACGACAAGGCCGGCTTCTTCCTCTCCATCGGCGAGACCGAGCAGGCGATTTCGCTGCTGGACTCGCACGTGCACGGTCCGGTCGAGACCGGCGCGCTGGCGTGGCTGGAGCTGCTGGAGCTCCATCACTCGCTCGGGCGCCGCGCGGACTACGAGCGGCTGCGCGGCGAGTTGAGCCAGCGCTTTGCGGCGCAGGTACCGGACTTCGAACACTTCGTCCCGCCAGGCGGGACGCTCGAGAACCACGGCCGCGCGCTGGGCCGCATCGTCGCGCTGTGGCCCTCGCGGGAGGTGCTCGATCTGATCGAGGAGGCGCTGCTGCGCAAGCCCGGTTCCGTGGACGCGGAGGCCTTCAGCCTGGACGCCTGTCGCGAGCTGGTGCTGCTGTACCACGTCGCGGCCGAGATGGCGCTCCCGAAGCAGCAAGCGGCACCCGCGGCGGACGAGACGGTCCCCGGGTTCACGGAGACCTCGCTGCAGCCGCTGCACGCCTTGCGCCCCGCCCCCGCGCTGTCCGAGCGCGAGCGGCTGATGGTGCCGCCCGCCTCGCCCCGCCTGGGCGTGGACATCGAGCTGGAGGACCTGCCGGCCGGGAGCGCTGGCCCATCGGCACTGGACTTCGACGTCAGCGCCTACGACGACGTCGCCGGCATCCCCGCGGTCGAGCCGCCGGGCAAGCGCGGCTAGCCTCCGCTAGACGCGCCGCCGCGTGTAGTACGTGGCCAGCGCACTGGCGGCCATGGCCGCCAGCAGTCCCGCGAACCCGACCCAGTGCAGCGAATCCATGCCGCCGCGCGCGATCATCCAGCCGCCGGTTGCGGCGCCTATGGCCTGCCCCGCATACATCGCCGAGGAGTTGAGCGCCACCGATGCGGCGGCCAGCGCGGGCGCGATGCCCACCAGGCGCGCCTGCTGCGCCGAATTGGAGGAGAAGCAGCCCAGCGCCCAGGGGACGCTGACGGCGGCGGCGAGCCACAGCGTGGTGCCCAGCGGGAACAGCAGCAGGCTGGCGGCCATCAGCGCCACGCCGATCATCACCGAGCGCTCGACGCCGACGCGGTCGACGTACCGCGACATCACCACGTTGCCCAGCAGGCCGAAGGCGCCGAACCACATGAAGTAGAGGCTCAGCGCGCCGGGCGAGATGTCCAGCTTCTGCTTGAAGTAGGGCGCGAAATACGAGAACTGCACGAACTGGCCGGCCGCATACAGCACGGTCACGGCCACGGTGGTCATGAGCGCCTTGGAGCGGAAGGTCTCCTTCCAGGCGGCGAGCGACAGCGCCGGCGGCTTCACGCCGTCGGGCATGGAACGCCACACCCACGCGGCGCTCACCACGCTCAGCACCGCGATCACGCCGAAGGCGCTGCGCCAGCCCAGCGTGCCGCCGACGAAGGCGCTGATCGGCATGCCGAGCACGGAGGCCACCGACCAGCCGAGGAAAATGAAGGTGATGGCGCGCCCGCGCTGCTCGGGCGGCACCCGCAGGCCCACGCAGGCAGCGGCCTGCGGGGTGAAGATCGCCGGCGAGAGCAGGGCCAGCACGCGCAGCGGCAGCAGCGCCGCGAAGCTGGGCGCCA
>DASWUI010000812.1:0-4486 GCA_036401715.1 Ramlibacter sp.
ATCGCGGGTCTGGCGCTGATCGCGCCCCTGACCCACTTCAACCCGCGGGTGCCGCGTCCCTTCCTCAGCATGGCGATCCGCCGGCCCTGGCTGCGCCGCTTCTTCGCGCACACCCTGTCCATCCCGGCGGCCATGGCCAACATGCCGGGCGCGCTGTCCGCGCTGTTCGGGCCGGATCCGGCGCCGCGCGACTTTCCGCTGCGCGGCGGCGGCCTGATGAGCGTCCGGCCGTCGGCCTACATCGCGGCCTCGCAGGACCTCGGTGCGGTCGAGGCCGACGTCGTGCCGCAGCAGGCGCGCTACGGCGAGATCCGCCTGCCCGTGCGCATCCTGTTCGGCGAGGGCGACCGCGTGCTGGACTGGCGGGAGCATGGCGAGGCGCTGCAGCGCAAGCTGCCGGGTGCCGAGCTGCGGGTCATTCCGGGCGGCCACATGATTCCGGTGACCCGCGCGGCCGCGACGGCGGCATGGCTGGAGGAGACGGCGCGCGCCGTGCTCGGCGAAATGTGCAACAGTTCAGGGCAATGAACATCCTTTTCGTCGCCGACCCGCTGGAGGTGTTCCAGATCTACAAGGACACCACTTTTTCCATGATGCGGGAGGCGCAGCGCCGCGGCCATCGCGTTTCCGCCTGCGAGCCCCGCCACCTCACCTGGCGATCGGGTGACCTGGTCCACGCCGAAGTGCGGGAAGTCACCCTCACCGGCAGCGAGGAGGAATGGTTCCAGGTCAGCCGCACGGCCGTGCGGCCGCTGAAGGACTACGACGCGGTCCTGATGCGCAAGGACCCGCCCTTCGACAGCGAGTACTTCTACGCCACCCACCTGCTGGAGCAGGCGGAGCGGGAAGGCGCCAGGGTCTTCAACCGGCCGTCCGCGCTGCGCGACCATCCGGAGAAGCTGGCGATCATGGAGTTCCCGCAGTTCGTCAGCCCGACGCTGGTGACGCGCTCGGCCGACGAGGTGCGCCGCTTCCACGAGGAGCACGGCGAGATCATCCTCAAGCCGCTGGACGGCATGGGCGGCATGGGCATCTTCCGGGTCGGGCCGGAAGGCCTGAACCTGGGCTCGATCATCGAGACGCTCAACCAGCACGGCGCCACCACCATCATGGTGCAGCGCTTCGTGCCGGAGATCTCGCAGGGCGACAAGCGCGTGCTGGTGATCGGCGGCCAGGTGGTGCCTTTCTGCCTGGCGCGCATCCCGCAGGGCAGCGAGATCCGCGGCAACCTGGCGGCAGGCGGCAAGGGGGTGGCGCAGCCGATCTCCGAGCGCGACCGCGAGATCGCGGAGACCATCGGGCCCCTGCTGTCCGAACGCGGCCTGCTGCTGATCGGCCTGGACGTGATCGGCGACTGCCTCACCGAGATCAACGTCACCAGCCCGACCTGCTTCCAGGAGATCACGCAGCAGGCGGGCTTCGACGTGCCGGCGATGTTCCTGGATGCGCTGGAGGAAGCGGTCGACCGGGACCGGACGGTGCTGTAGGGCGTCATCCCCGCGAAGGCGGGGACCCAAGGCATCGAAACTGTCCGCGGCGCGGCCAGCCCGAAGCGGCGGACGCCTTGGCTTCCCGCTTCGCGGGAAAGACGTCAAAGCGCCTGCCCGTCCACGAACACCTTCAGCTCCCCCGGCCGGAACTGCGTCCACGCCTCGTTCACCGTCAGCGGCGCGGTCACCACCACCGCCACCTTGTCGTCGGGCGAGGTGTGCTGCGCGAAGTCGACGCTGAGGTCCTCGTCGGCCAGCTGCGCGTGCGCGAAGGGGTGCTTGCGCTCCACGTAGTACAGGTTCGTCGAGCAATGCGCCCACAGCGCGTCGCCGTTGGACAGCAGGTAGTTGAAGCGGCCGTGTTTCGCGATGCGCGGCGTCAGCTCGCGCAGCGTGAGCGTCAGCTCCTCCACGCTCGGCACGTCCGCGTGCGACTTCCACATCTCCTGCATCAGCCAGCAGAACGCGCGCTCGCTGTCGGTGTCCCCCACCGGCCGGAAGTTGGCGTGCAGGCGCGGATGGAAGTCCTGCAGGTCGCCGTTGTGCGCGAACACCCAGTAGCGGCCCCACAGCTCGCGCACGAAGGGATGGCAGTTCTGCAGCGCGATCTCGCCCTGCGTCGCCTTGCGGATGTGGGCCACGACGTGGCGGCTCTTGATGGGGTAACGGCGGATCAGTTCGGCGACGGGCGACTCGGCCGCCGGCAGGTGGTCCACGAAATGGCGCAGTCCCCGGCCTTCGAAGAAGGCGATGCCCCAGCCGTCGGCGTGGTGGTCGGTGCGGCCGCCGCGCTGGGCGAAGCCGGCGAAGCTGAACGTCACGTCGGTCGGCGTGTTGCAGTTCATCCCCAGCAGCTGGCACATGCTTCGATTATTGGGCAGCGGGCGCCGGCCGGGGGTCGTCGCGCAGCTGCCAGGCCGCGATCACCGCCACCGCGCAGACCGCTGCCAGCAGCAGGAAGGACTCGTTGAACGCGGCCAGCCGCGCCACGCTGGTCTCGGGCCGCGTCAGCGCGTCGCCGTGCGCGGCCAGCCGCCACTCGAGCACGATCGCGCACAGGCTCACGCCGGTGGCGCCGCCCAGCATGCGCAGGAAGTTGATCGCGCTGGCACCCTGCGGGATCAGCGCCCTGGCCAGCGGGCGCATCGCGCCCAGGTTGAGCGAGGGCAGGATGAAGCCCAGCCCGATGCGCCCCAGGATGGCCCACGCGACCAGCACCCACAGGCCCGTCTGCAATCCCACCGTGGGCATCAGCGCGAACGAGGCCGCCAGCAGCACCAGCCCGCCGCTGACCATGACGTAGGTGGGCAGCCGGGTGGTGAGCCGCCCCGCGATGCCGATGGTGATGGCCAGCACGATGCCGGAAGGCAGCAGGATGGTGCCCACGTGCGATGCGGGCAGCTTCAGGGCCATCTGCATGTACACCGGCAGCAGGTAGGTACTGCCGAACAGCGCGATGCCGTAGATGAAGGCCACCAGGCTGCCGAAGGCATAGGTGCGGCAGGCGAACAGGTCCAGGTTCAGCAGGGGCTCGCGACCGCTGCCGCGCGCGCGCCGCAGCCACCACAGCGTCGCCGCCAGCGCGAGCAGGGCAGCGGCGAGCAGCGCCGCCGCCAGCAGCGGATCGCCGCCCCGCACCTCCACCAGCCCGTTGAGCAGGCACAGCGTGGCGATGCTCCCGAGCAGCAGCCCGCGCCAGTCGAGGCGGGGCCCGCGGCCGTCCGCCGCGGCGCCGCCCGGCGCGCTGGTGGGTACGTAGCGGTATGCCAGCCAGATGGAGGCCAGGCAGAAGGGCACGACCATGAAGAAGATCGAGCGCCAGCCGAACCAGTCCACCAGCACGCCGCCGATGCTGGGGCCCAGCGCGGGCGCGAGCACCACGCCCATGCCGAACATGCCGCTGGCGCGCCCCTGCTCGTGCGGCTCGAAGGCGCGCAGCATGATGATCGCCGGAATGGGCTGCACCACCCCGGCGGCCAGGCCTTCGGCCACGCGTGCCGCCAGCACCAGCGGGAAGTGGGCGGCCAGCCCGCCGGCCACGCCGCCGGCGAGCAACAGCAGCATCGTGCCGACGTAGGTGCGGCGGTAGCCGTAGCGCGCGAGCAGCCAGGGCGTGGTGAGCATGGACACCGTCATCGCCACCATGAAGCCCGAGCTCACCCACTGCGCCCGCTCCTGGCTGAGCGTGAAGTGGTGGCTCATGTCGGGAATGGCGACGTTCACCACGGTGGACGACATGATGGAAGCCATGGTGCCGACCATCACCGAGATCAGCAGCAGCCAGCGGTAGCGCGGCCCGTGCCGCTCGCGCATCGCGCTGATCGAGCCCGGATCGGTCACGCGCTGCCGGCCTGGCGCGCGCAGGCGGCGCAGATGCAGGCGAGCCGCTGCGCCTGGGGCGGGACCCGCGCGAGCAGCTCCGCGCCGAAATCCACCTGCGTGCACCAGCAGGGCCCGGGCGCCCGGCCGGTTTCGCGCTCGAGCTCCACGGCACAGCGGTTGGGCTGGCCGCACAGCGGGCAGAGGGAAGGGTCGGGGCGGGGCGGGTTCACCCGGCTGATCGTACCCGTGCGGGGGGCGGCCGGGGCATGCGGGCAACAGCGCCTACGCCGCCAGCGGCATCGGCGCCGAAGGCTCGCCCAGCCGCTCCAGCGCGCGCGGCACCACGCCTTCGCTATCCAACGCCCGCAGCAGGTGCTGCCGCACCAGCCGCTGCAGCGTGCGCCGCGTCATCGAGTGCGCCTGGCCGCCGTGGCTCACGAACAGGTACAGCGTGCCGCGCTCGGCGGCCCAGGCCAGCCTCGCGCGCCGCCACTGCTGGTGCGAAAACAGGTCCACCCAGCAGCCGGGGCCCAGCGCCTGCAGCACCTGCTCCGCCTCGTGATCGGGCAGCGGCTCCTCGGGCCGGCGCGTGGGCCGCTGCGCGAGCGGCAAGTCGCCGAAGTCCGAGGGCGTCGTGTGCTCGAAGCCGGCCGCGCGCAGGTCTTCCTCCGCCA
>DASWUI010000813.1:0-2066 GCA_036401715.1 Ramlibacter sp.
CGGCACGCGCCTGCCCAAGGGCGCCGTGCAGCTGCGCGTGGACGACAACGGCCAGCGCCGCTCGCTCTGGGTCCAGCTGGGACCAGGCCAGGCACAGGACGCTCCTGCCGGTGCGCAGCGGCTGCCGGCCGCGGTGTTCGACACGCGTGCGCAGAAGGAAGCGCTGACGGGATTCCTGGTGCGCGCGCGCATCCCTGCCAACGTGCCGGTGCGCTTCACGCTGTCCACCAGCGCCGACCTGGCAAGCTGGACGCCGGTGCCGGTGCAGGGGCGCGTGTTCCGCTTCGACGGCGACGGCGCCCCCGCCAACGACCGCCTGGAGCTGCGCTCGCCGCTGCGGCTGGAGGACCGCTACCTGCGCCTCGACTGGAGCGGCCAGGAGGGCGTGAGCGTGGATGCGCTCGTCGGCCTGCTGCAGGCCGCGCAGCCGGAACCCGCCTATCCGACCATCACCCTGCCGGCCGCGGAGGCCGACGGCGCCTCCGCGCTGGAGTGGCAGCTCGGCTTCACGACCGGCATCGCCCGCCTCGAACTCACCACCCCGCGCGAGAACACCATCGTGCCGCTGCGCCTGCTGGGCCGCAACCAGCCTTCCGAACCGTGGCGGCTGCTCGGCTCCACGCTGGTCTACCGGCTCGGTGCGCCCGGCCAGGAAAGCACCAACGCCCCCGCTGTCCTGTCCTGGCCCTCGGTGCGCTGGCTGCGCGTGGAGGCGACGCACGGCGCGCGCCTCGAGGACATCCCGCTCACCGCGCGCGTGCAGTTCGAACCGGTCGACGTGGTCTTCCCCGCGGGCCAGGCCACGCCCTACCAGCTGGTGGCCGGCCGCGCGCGCACGCAGCCGGCCGCCCTGCCGGTGGCCATGCTGGCCGCGACGCTGGCCGTGCGCGTCGACGCATTGCCGGTGGTGATGGTCGGCGCGGTCGAAGCCGCGCCCCAGCCGGCCACCCCGGCGTGGGCACGCTGGCTGCCGCGCGGCGTGGACGGCAAGACGGCGGTCCTGTGGCTGGTCCTCGCCGGCGGCGTGCTCCTGCTCGGGGCCGTGGCCTGGGTGCTGCTGCGCCAGCTGGAGGCGAAAGGCTCGCGCGGCTGAGCCGGTGCGCCCCCGCGGATTGTTCCGCTTCCGGCAATGCCGCGTGGCGGCTGCGCGTGTTTATCCCACGCCGCAGTGACCCTAAAGTGGGACGTGGCCCGCGAGCCCGCTTCCCAGGATCTGCCCATGACCCGTCCGCCCGTCCTCTTCGTCTCCCACGGCGCGCCCACCTTCGCGCTCGAACCCGGCCGGCTCGGCCCGCGCCTGAACGCGGTGGGCGCGCAGGCCGAGCGGCCGCGCGCCGTGCTGGTGGTGTCGCCACACTGGATGACGCGCGGCGTACGCGTGGCAGCCACCAACGCGCCCGAGACGGTGCACGACTTCGGCGGCTTCGACGCCGCGCTGTACCGCATCCAGTACCCAGCGCCGGGCCACCCGGCGCTCGCCGTCCGCACGGTGGAGGTGCTGCGCGCCGCCGGCTGGGCGGCCGAAGCCGATGCCGCGCAAGGGCTGGACCACGGCGCCTGGGTGCCGATCCGCTTCCTCTATCCCGACGCGGACGTGCCGGTGTTCCAGGTGTCGCTGCCGTCCACGCTCACTGCGCAGGAGGCGTACGCGCTGGGCCAGGCGTTGCGCCCGCTGCGCGACGAAGGCGTGCTGATCGTCGGCTCCGGCTCCCTCACCCACAACCTCTACGAGTTCCGCATGGCCGGCGACGCCGCCGAGGCGGAGTACGCGCGCGAGTTCGCGGCATGGGTGCGGCAGGCGGTGGAAGCGCGCGACGACGCGCGGCTGGTGGACACGCTGCGCATCGCGCCGCATGCGCGGCGCGCGCATCCGACGGCGGAGCACTTCCTGCCGCTGCTGGTGGCCGCCGGCGCGGCTTCACCGGAAGAGCCGGTCCGCACGCTGGAAGGCGGCATCACCTACGGCGTGCTCTCCATGGACTCCTACCTGTTCGGCGCCGCCGCCAAGGGCTGATCCGCCGCCGGAGCGTCAGCCGATGGTGACCACGCGCGCGTTCGGAAAGCGC
>DASWUI010000814.1:0-9504 GCA_036401715.1 Ramlibacter sp.
GCCGGCTCGTCGAAGTATTCGACGTTCGACGAGGCGATGCCCACGCCCACGGTGCCCGTCCAGTCGGTCACCAGCGGCAGTTCCGCGCCCAGGTGGTCCAGGATGTCCTGGGCCGCGGCGGCATAGTGGTCGGTGATGTACAGCACGCCCAGCGTGGGATTGCTGGCGTAGCCGGGCAGCGTCATCTGGGCGCGCAGCTGGGCCAGCACCAGGCCGGCGGCCATCTGCCACTGCGGGTGCGTGGCGTGGCCGAAAGGGAAGAGCTGCATGGCGGCTCCTTCAGGTCTTTCCGGCGCTCCGCTTGCGGGGCGCGGACTTGCGCGACGCCGTCTTCTTCGCGGCCTTCACCGCGTCCTTGGCGACGCCCGCGGCCATGTTCCTGGCGGTATCCACCGCCGTCTTCTGCGCCGCGTCCTTCATGGCGTTGGCGGCGATTTCCTGGAACTGCTGCGTGAGCGCGCCCCACCACTGCATCGGGTCCACGGCGGCGCCCTTGCCGGAAGCGCCCTCCGCCGCCGGAGCCCCGGCCTTGTTCGCCGGGGGCTTGGCCTTGGCCGCCGTCTTGCGGGCGGCACCGGCCACCGCCTCGGCGGCGTCGCCCACCTTCTGCACGCCGCCGGCCACGGCCTCGGCCGTCTTGAGCTTCAGCGCGTTGGCGACGTCGCCCATGTTGAAGTTCATGCCCTGCAGCGTGGCCAGCGTCATCTTCTGGACTTCGAGCGCCTGGATGGTGGCACCCAGCGCCTTGCTGTTCTGGTCCAGCCAGAAGTGCACCGCCTTCAGCTCGGTGATGCGCTTTTCCAGCTCCTCCACGTTCAGCGTGGGCGCGACCCAGTTGGACAGGTGGGGCAGCTGCGGGATGGTTTGCGCGGCGCCCTTGGCGAGGTTCTGCAGGAAATCGAAGCCGGGGACCAGCTTGGCGAAGCCGAAGTGGGTGTTCTCGCTCATGGAGCGCGCTCCTGGTTTTCTGTTGAGCGCAGCTTACCCCAATGGCGCGGCCCGGGGCGGCGCGGCGGTCAGCGGTGCGCGGCGGCAGGCGCGTGCTTGACCGGCACCGTGACCGGCAGCGTCGTCTCGGCGCCCTTCGCATCGCGGAAGCGCAGCGTCATGCGGAACTGGTCGCCGGCCTTGAGCGGGCCCTTGAGGTCCATCAGCATGAAGTGGTAGCCGCCCGGCTTGAGTTCGAGCGTCTTGCCGGGTGCCAGCGGCAGCGTGTCCACGGCCCCCATCTTCATCACGTCGCCGACCATCTTCATCTCGTGGATCTCCACGATGCCGGCGGCCGTCGCGTCCGCGCCGAGCAGCGTCAGCGGCTCGCGCGCGGTCAGCTTCATGTAGGCACCGGTGGCGCCCTGCTGGGCGACGGCGGGGCGGGCCCAGGCACCGTCCACGGCGACGGGGGCCGCGGCTTGCGCGCAGGCGGCGGCGGAGAGGGCGAACAGGAGGGGGGCGAGGAGGGCGGTCTTCATGATCCGCCATTATCCCCAGCCCGGCCGTCAGAACTTCGGCGCGCGCTTTTCCCGCAGGGACGCGATGCCTTCCCGCACGTCGGGCCCCGCGAATCCCATGAATTCCAGGGCCAGGGAGGTGTCGAAGGCGGGGCCGGCCTGCCGCAGCCAGTTGTTCAGGGAATACTTGGTCCAGCGGATCGCGCTCTGGCTGCCCTGCGCCAGCCGGTCTGCGATCTCGTAGGCTTTGGGCAGCAGCTGCGCGCCATCGACGGCCAGCGACACGAGGCCGATGCGCTCGGCTTCCTCGCCGCTCACCGGCTCGCACAGCATCAGGTAGTACTTGGCCTTGGCCATGCCGCACAGCAGCGGCCAGACGATCGCGGCATGGTCGCCGGCGGCCACGCCCAGGCGCGTGTGGCCGTCGACGATGCGCGCGTCGCGCGCGGCCACCGAGATGTCGGCCAGCAGCCCGGCCACCAGGCCCGCGCCGACCGCCGGCCCGTGCAGCGCGCTCACGATCGGCTTGTCGCAGTTGATCACGTTGTACACGAGGTCGCGGGCCTCCTTCCACACGCGGCTGCGGGTGTCGAAGTCGTTGGCCATGTCCTGCACCAGCGCGAGGTCGCCGCCGCCCGAAAAGCCCATGCCCTCGCCGCGCAGGACGGCGCAGCGCACGCTGTCGTCGGCGCCGACGTCGCGCCAGATCTCCGCCAGCTCGCGGTGGCCGGCATGGCCGGAGGTCGGCAGCTTGCCGTTGAGCGCCTTCATCTGGATGTCCAGCACCGTGTCGCCGGGGCCGCGGCGCGTGATGTGGAGGGTCTCGTAGCGGGCGTAGTCGATGTTCATGGTGCGGTGGCAGCGGGAGTGAAGACGATGCGGCGGACCTCGAATCCGCGCGCGCGCAGCAGGGCGGCGAGCGACTTCGGGCCGGTCATGTGCAGGGCGCCGACGCCGGCGAAGAAGCGCTGCCCCGTCGCATGCAGTGCGGCCAGCCGGTCGGCGATGGCGTCGTTGCGCTCGTCGTTCACGCGGCGGTAGAAGCGCTGTTCGGCGGGCGTCTCCAGGCACTTGCACCACTGCGGGTAGCTCGCCAGCGTGGCTTCGTCGCCCTCGCTCCAGGCGCGCAGCAGCCGCAGGATCACGGCTCGGTCCTCACCGGACTCCAGGTCCTGCAAGCCGCGCAGCACCAGCACGCGCTCGTCCGCCTCGGTCTGCGGCGTCAGCGCGGCCAGCTGGCCCGCCGCCGTCTCCAGCGGCACGAAGGGCTTGCCCAGGTCCTGCGCCATGCCCCACAGGACCCCATCGACGGCGAGCTCCGGGTGCAGCCCGTCGCGCCGTCCCTCGAACAGGCTGACCGTCATCAGCTGCAGCAGGGGCGGCATGGCCGCCATCCCCTGCGGCGGGATGCAGGCCCGCGTGGCCAGCCGGGACAGCCGGGGCTTCAGCCCGGCGAGCACGCGCTCGCTGCGCGCCGCGTCCGTGGGCCGCGTGAGCAGCCGCTGCAGCTCGGGATCGGCCGGGTCCAGCTCGAGCGCGACGACGTCGCTGCCGGCCAGGGCCGCGCGCGTGCGCGGGCCGGGCATCCGCCAGTCGATGCGGCTGACGTGGACGGTTCCATAGAGCCAGGAAGTGCGCCCATCCTTCTCCACCTGCCAGAGCAGGCCGCGGTCGGGCGCCTGCCGCGCCTGCTCTTCCATGTCGAAGCGGGCGGGGGATGGCGGCGCCGGCGGGCATCCGGGCGCCTGCGCGCCGGCCGTGCCGGCCAGCAGCAGCAAGGCGGCAACGAGCATGCGCAGGAACAGGCGGGGAAGGCTTGCCATCGCGCGGCATTGTGCGCCACCGCGCTATCCTCGCTGCATGACTGCCCTGTTCCATCTCGCCTTCCACGTCACCGACCTGGACCAGGCGCGCCGTTTCTACGGCGGCGTGCTCGGCTGCCGCGAAGGCCGCAGCACCGACACCTGGGTGGACTTCGACTTCGAAGGCCACCAGCTCTCGCTGCACCTCGGCGAGCCCTTCCGCACCACCCGCACCGGCCGGGTCGGGGAGCACATGGTCCCCATGCCCCACTTCGGGCTCGTGCTCGAGCTGCCCGCCTGGCAGGCCATGGCCGGGCGCCTGGAGGCGGCGGGCACCGAATTCGTGCTCGCGCCGCAGGTGCGCTACGCCGGGCAGCCGGGGGAGCAGTGGACGATGTTCTTCTGCGATCCCTTCGGCAACCCGATCGAGGTGAAGGGCTTCCGCTCGCTGGAAGGGCTGTATGCGACCTGACCTGCCCGCCCGGCTGTCGGCAAGTTCCTACGCCGGCCGGTGCCTGGGCGGTCTGGCGGCGCCGGTCGGCCTTTGCTACGGTCCCATCGCATGACGCTCGTGGAGATCCTCTATCCCTCCTGCGCCCTGTTCCTGGATTTCGACGGGACCATGGTGGAGATCGCACCGCAGCCGCACGCCGTCCACGTCCCGGAACCCCTGCTGGTCGCCCTGCAGGAACTGCACCGCTACCTGGATGGGGCGATCGCCGTGATCTCCGGCCGGCCCATCGCCCAGATCGACGAGTTCCTCAGCCCGCTGCAGCTTCCGGTGGCCGGCGTGCACGGCGCCGAGCGGCGCGGCGCCGGCGGCGAGGTGTACCTGCTGGACACCCACCCGCTCGACCTGGTGGAAGCCGCGGCGCGCGCCCTGGCGCAGGAACACCCAGGGCTGCTGGTGGAGAACAAGCGCGGCTCGCTCGCGCTGCATTACCGGCAGCGGCCGGAGCTCGAGGAGCTCTGCGTGAAGACCATGCAGCAGGCGGTGGATGCGTCGCCCGGGGTGACCCTGCTGCGCGGCAAGATGGTCGCCGAAGCGAAGCCCGGCGGCGCGAGCAAGGGGCAGGCGATCGAGGCCTTCCTCGCCGAGCCGCCATTTGCCGGGCGCAAGCCGGTGTTCATCGGCGACGACATCACCGACGAGGTCGGCTTTTCCACCGTGCAGCGCCTGGGCGGCATGGGGATCAAGGTGGGCGAAGGCGCCACCGCCGCCTGGCACCGCGTGCCCGACCCGGGTGCCCTGCTCAGGGAACTGGAGGCGGTCCTGGCCGCCCGCATGACGAGAACCGAATGAACGAGAAGATGAACCCCACCCCTTCGACCCTGCAGGTCGGCATGATCGGCAACTGCGCGTACAGCGCGCTGATCGACCGGCAGTCGCGGATCGTCTGGTGCTGCCTGCCGCGCTTCGACGGCGACCCGGTGTTCAACGCCATCCTGGACCCCAGCGAGAACGGCAGCCTGTGGGCTTTCGAGCTGGAGGATTACGAACGCAGCGAGCAGTTCTACGAGCCCAACACCGCGGTGCTGCGCACCCGCATGTACGACCGCAAGGGCCAGGGCATCGAAGTCACCGACCTGGCGCCGCGCTTCTGGAGCCGCGGGCGCATGTTCCGGCCGCTGACCCTGATCCGCCGCGTCAAGGTGATCTCCGGCTCGCCGCGCATGCGGGTGCTGCTGCGGCCGCGCTTCGACTGGGGCCGGGCCAAGCCCACCGTGACGCAGGGTAGCACGCACATCCGTTACGTGGCCGGCAACAGCACGGTGCGCATCAACACCGACGCGCCGATTTCCTACGTGCTGGCGGAGACCTACTTCGTGGTGGACCGGCCGATGAACTTCGTCATGGGCCCCGACGAGACGCTGAGCAGCGGCATCGAGGAGACGGCACGCCTGTTCGAACAGGAGACGGTGGCCTACTGGAAGCAGTGGACCCGCGCGCTGTCGCTGCCGCTCGAGTGGCAGGAGGCGGTGATCCGCGCGGCCATCACGCTGAAGCTGTCGCTGTTCGAGGACACCGGCGCGATCGTCGCGGCCATGACCACCAGCATCCCGGAGGCGCCGGGCAGCGGCCGCAACTGGGACTACCGCTACTGCTGGCTGCGCAACGCCTTCTTCGTCGTGCGCGCGCTCAACTCCATCTCCGAAGTGGCGACCATGGAGGAGTACCTGCGCTGGCTGATGAACGTGGTGATCCGCTCCGGCGGCGGCCACATCCAGCCGCTGTACGGCATCGGGCAGGAGGAGAAGCTGCCGGAATTCATCCTCGACCACCTGCCCGGCTACCGCGGCATGGGCCCGGTGCGCGTGGGCAACCAGGCGCAGGAGCACTTCCAGCACGACGTCTACGGCAACATCCTGCTGGGCGCCGCCCAGGCCTTCCACGACCACCGGCTGCTGCGGCGCGCCGGCCGCGCCGAGTTCGCGCACATGGAAGCGGTGGGCGAGCAGGCGTTCAAGATCTACGACACGCCCGATGCCGGCATGTGGGAGCTGCGCACCCGCGCGCGCGTGCACACCTCCTCGGCGCTCATGAGCTGGGCGGCCTGCGACCGGCTGGCCAAGATCGCCGCCACCCTGGGCCTGCCCGATCGCATCCGCTACTGGCGCGAGCGGGCCGACACCGTGCGCGCGCGCATCCTCAGGGAGTCCTGGAGCGAGGAACGCCAGGCCTTCGCCGAAAGCTTCGGCGGCCGCGACCTCGATGCCAGCGCGCTGCTGATGGCCGAGGTGAACATGATCGACCCCAACGACGCGCGCTTCGTGTCCACCGTCGATGCGCTGGAGCGCTCGCTCTGCGACGGGCCCTACATGCGGCGCTACGAGGCGGCGGACGACTTCGGCAAGCCGGAGACCGCCTTCAACATCTGCACCTTCTGGCGCATCGACGCGCTGGCGCGCATCGGCCGCAAGGCCCAGGCGCGCGAGATCTTCGAGGTGATGCTCAAGAGCCGCAACCACGTGGGCCTGCTGTCCGAGGACACCCACCCGGTCACCGGCGAGATGTGGGGCAACTTCCCGCAGACGTATTCCATGGTGGGGACGATCAACGCGGCGGTGCGGCTGTCCGCGCCCTGGGACACGGTCATCTGAGGAGGCCCGTTGAGCCGCCTGGTCGTCGTCTCCAACCGCATCGCGGACCCCCGCAAGACCGCGGCCGGGGGACTGGCCGTCGCCCTGGCGGAGGTGCTGAACAACACGGGCGGCCTGTGGTTCGGCTGGAGCGGCAAGATCGTCGATGCCACCGAGGACGACGAGGTGCACGTGCAGCAGGCGGGCCCGGTGAAGCTGCTGATGGTGGACCTCTCGCAGGTGGACCACGACGCCTTCTACCTGGGCTACTCCAACGGCGTGCTGTGGCCGGTGTTCCACTACCGGCTGGACCTGGCGGACTTCGACGCGGGCTACATCGGCGGCTACCGGCGCGTGAACCAGCTGTTCGCGCGCAAGCTCCTGCCTTTCCTGCAGCCGGACGACGTCATCTGGGTGCACGACTACCACCTGATCCCGCTGGCCGCCGAACTGCGCGCGCTCGGCTGCAGGCAGCGCATCGGCTTCTTCCTGCACATCCCGCTGCCGCCGCCGATGATCCTCGCGGCGATTCCGGGGCACGACTGGCTGATCCGCGCGCTGTTCGCGTACGACCTGATCGGGTTCCAGAGCCGGCAGGACCTGAGCCACTTCGGCGATTACGTCGAAAGCGAGGCGCACGCGCAGCCGCTGGAGGGCAAGCGCTGGCGCGCCTTCGGCCGCACGGTGCAGGCCGGCGCCTTCCCGATCGGCATCGACGTGCAGGAATTCGAGGAGCTGGCCAACGGCGCCGACGCGCTGGAGATGTACGAGCGCATGAAGCGCGAGTACTACCGGCGCAAGCTGCTGGTGGGCGTGGACCGGCTCGATTACTCCAAGGGCCTGCCGCAGCGCATGCGCGCCTTCCGCGAGTTCCTCACCAAGAACCCGGAGCTGCGCTCCAGCGCCACGCTGATCCAGATCGCCTCGCCCAGCCGCGAGAACGTCAGCGCCTACACCGACATCCTGCACGAGCTGGAGAGCCTGTGCGGTTCCATCAACGGCAACTTCGGCGACCTCGACTGGATGCCGGTGCGCTACATCCACCGCACCGTCGCGCGCGCGCGGCTGCCCGGCCTGTACCGCGCGAGCCGGGTGGCGCTGGTCACGCCGCTGCGCGACGGCATGAACCTCGTGGCCAAGGAATTCCTGGCGGCGCAGAACCAGGACGATCCCGGCGTGCTGGTGCTTTCGCGCTTCGCGGGGGCGGCGGAGCAGCTGAAGGAAGCGCTGCTGGTGAATCCCTATGACACCGAAGGCACCGCGGCCGCGATCCAGCTGGCGCTGCAGATGCCGCTGGAGGAGCGGCGCCATCGCCACCAGGCGTTGATGCGCACCGTGCGCCAGTTCGACGTGCACTGGTGGTGCGAGAACTTCCTGGATGCGCTCGGGCAGGCGCAGGCGGAGGAGAAGGGGACGTCGTGGTTGCGGTTGTGAGCGGGGAGCGGCACACGGCCTCGCTACAGCACCGCCGCCAGCAACCCCGCCACCCCGATCCCCAGCGCCGCCAGCGCATCCCCCGCGATCAACCCGCCCCCGAACAGCGAGGTCGCGCTCATGTCCTCCGGCACGTCCTCGCGCCGCTGCGGCGCCCGCCACCCGATCACGCTGGACACGACCCCTCCCGCGCCCAGCCACAGCGAGGTCGGCAGGTTCACGAAGCCGCCGAACGACAGCGCATAAGGCGAGGGTAGCAGCACCGCGTCGACGATGAAGCCCCGCGGCTTCACCCACTTGCGCGCGAGCTCGATCGCCAGCCCGAGCGCCACGCCCACCACGATCGCGGTGCGCTGGTACGGCTTGTCGTCGGTGAGGCTGCGCAGCACCCCGACGAACTTGTAGGTCATGGCCGAACTCCACTCGGCCGGCTGCTGGCCCGCCTTCATCGCGGTCTGGTCCAGCAGCAGGACCGGGTAAGCCGCCATGAACAAGCGCGCGAACACCACCGCCAGCGCCGCGCCCACCAGGATGCCCAGCACCTGGTAGCGGAACTGCAGCACGCGCGGCGTGCCCAGGCGCCAGCCGGTGGAGCGGTCCTGCTGCATGTCGCAGGCGACGCTGGTCGACACCAGCAGGATCGCGCCCGCCATCAGGCCGACCCCGGCATCCGCCAGCCCCAGCATCGCCATCACCACGACCGACACCACGAAGGCCGACGAGATCGGGTTGGAGTCGCTCACGCCGACCGAGATGCCGTTGACCAGCGCGAACAGGAACACGAGGGCGATCGCCAGCGCCAGGAACAGCAGCGGCTGCCGCAGCAGGAGGTGCCCGGTGGCGAGCGTCGCCGCGCCCCAGGCCAGCACCCACAGCCACAAGCGCCCGCGGTGCACGCGCCGCCAGTCGTCGGCCTCCCGCGGCGGGTCCTGCGCCAGGCGGCGCCGCGCGCCCGGCCAGGCGCGCCAGAAGATCAGGCCCAGGTCCACCGCCGCCGCGCCCATGATGGTGCCCAGCGCGATCAGGAACATGATCTTGCGGAAGGGATCGCCCGGTTCCAGCCAGCCGATGGACACGAAGAAGGGCTGCGTCGTCCAGCCGACCAGGCCGCCGATGACCGCGGGGATGCCGATGCGCGCGCCCACCACCATGCCGGCGCCGAAGGTCGATGCCGACAGCTCGATGCCACCGATGAAGGCCACCCGGGTGCCCGCCAGTCCCGTGGCCAGGCCCGCGGCCGCGCCGCCGCCCAGCTGCCGGATCGAGCGCTTCAGCAGCAAGGGATCGGTCAGCGCGCGCAGGATGTTGGCCACCGCCAGCCCGGAGGGAAACGCCAGCCGCAGGCGGTCCACCAGCACCGGCGTGTAGAGCATTCCCACGCCGACCCCGAACATGCCGATGCAGGTGAAATAGGCGACGAGCTGCCAGGCGGGCGGCTGCGGCAGGCCCATCCACACCATCGCCTGCACCAGCACGCCCATGCCGCTCATGCTGGCCACCGACGCGGCCGCCGTCTGGATGTAGTTGGCCCCGTGCTTGCCCTGCGGGCCATAGCCCGCCGTCACTGCCGAACCGAGCAGCCCCGCGAGCACCTGGCCGCCCACGAAGAAGCCCAGCGAGAAGTTCATGTAGGCCGCCGTGACGCCGGCAAGGGGACCGAGGACGAGCATGCCGGTGGCGGCGAGCAGCAGGTGGTAGCTCCAGCTGCCTTGCGCGGGGAGCCACTTCCAGCGGGGCGG
>DASWUI010000815.1:0-3467 GCA_036401715.1 Ramlibacter sp.
GGCAGCGCGGAGCTGTACATCCGGATCGTCTCCACCTGCTCGCTCACGCCGCGATACAGCTCCATGTCCGGCCAGGCCGCCACCATGGCGGCGGTGTCGGCTTCGTACTTCTCCAGCGCAGCGGCGAGCTGCAGCGCGATGGCGTCGAGGGCGGGTGCTTGCGATGCGGACATGGGAAGCTCCAGTGTACGCAGCCGCGCGGCCCCCTCCCCAGGAAATCTGCGTAAGACAGTAAAAAATCCGGAGGCTGGCAGCAGTCCCGGGACAGCGCCAATGTCCGGAACCGGACTTACGCGAACAGCCCCTTGTGCGCCTCGCGCAACAGGTTCTTCTGCACCTTGCCCATGGTGTTGCGGGGAAGTTCCTGCACTACGAAACAGCGTTTCGGGATCTTGAAATTCGCCAGCTGCGACTTGAGCGTCGCTATGAGCTGGTCCGGGTTCACCTCGGCACCCGGCCGTGGTATCACGACGGCGACCCCGACTTCGCCGAAATCGGGATGGGGCACGCCGACCACCGCGCTCTCGGCGACGCCCGGCATGTCGTTGATGTAGCCCTCGATCTCCGCCGGGTACACGTTGTAGCCGCCGCTGATGATCAGGTCCTTGCTGCGGCCCACGATGGTGACGTAGCCGCGCTCGTCGATCCTGCCGACGTCGCCGGTCTTGAACCAGCCGTCCTCGGTGAACTCCTCCTTCGTCTTCTCCGGCATGCGCCAGTAGCCCTTGAAGACGTTGGGGCCCATGACCTGGATGCCGCCGATCTCGCCGGTGGGCACCTCGTTGCCCTGGTCGTCGCGCACGCGCAGGCCCACGCCCGGCAGCGGGAAGCCCACGGTGCCGCCGCGGCGCTCGCCGTCCTTTTCGTCGTACGGGTTGGAGGTGAGCATGATGGTCTCGCTCATGCCGTAGCGCTCCAGGATGGTGTGGCCGGTGCGCTCCCTCCATTCGTTGAAGGTCTCCAGCAGCAGCGGCGCCGAGCCGGAGATGAACAGGCGCATGTTGCGCGCCACCACCTTGTTCAGGCGCGACTCGGCCAGCATGCGCACGTACAGCGTGGGCACGCCCATGAAGACCGTCGCGTCGGGCATGCGCTCGATCACCTTCTTCGGGTCGAACCTGGCAAACCAGATCATCCTGCTGCCATTGAGCAGCGCGCCGTGGATGGCGACGAACAGGCCGTGCACGTGGAAGATCGGCAGTGCGTGGATCAGCACGTCGCCCTCGCGCCAGCCCCAGTAGGTCTTGAGCACCTCCGCGTTCGACAGCAGGTTGCCGTGCGTGAGCATCGCGCCCTTGCTGCGGCCGGTGGTGCCGGAGGTGTAGAGGATGGCCGCCAGGTCGTCGTCGCTGCGCTGCACCGGCTCCTGCCGGTCGGACTGCCTGGCCGCGCGCTCCAGGAGCGAGCCGTTGCGGTCGTCGCCCAGCGTGAACACGTGGTGCGTGCCGGCCTGGAAGGCGATCTTGCTCACCCAGCCGAAGTTGTCCGGGCTGCACACGACCACCGCGGGCTCCGCGTTGCCCACGAAGTATTCGATCTCGGCCTTCTGGTAGGCGGTGTTGAGCGGCAGGAACACGTAGCCCGCGCGCAGCGTCGCGAGGTACAGCATCATCGCCTCGACCGACTTCTCCACCTGCACCGCGATGCGCGCGCCCGGCTCGATCCCGAGCGAATCCAGCAGGTTGGCGATCATCGCCGTGCCGCGCTCCAGGTCGCGCCAGCTGTAGTGCAGGCCGGTGTCGGTCTCCACCGCCACCTGGTCGAGGTCTTGCGGGAAGGCGGCGCGCAGCGCCGCGAACAGGTTGCGGTTTTCCATGGCTGAAGGGGATCCGTCTAGAAGCGAGGGGTTCTTTTTTCGAGGAAGGCGGAGATGCCTTCGCGGTGTTCCGCGCTGGTGGCGTAGTCGTAGGCGCGCTCCAGCAGGTCGGCCGGCGGCGGCGCGTCCGCGGCCCGGCCGGCGACGCGCCGCAGGGTCCGCTTGTTCATGCGCGCCGCCTGGGGCGCGAGCTGGGCGACGCGTTCGGCGCTGGCCTGCACTTCCAGCGCCAGGTTCTCGTTGGGCACGACACGCTGCAGGAAGCCGCGGGCCTTCATCTCGCGCGCATCCAGCTGCACGGCTTCCAGCAGCATCTCGCGCAAGGTGGCTTCGCCCGCGACGGCGGCCACCAGCTGCGCCTCGCGGGGCGCCATCGGGAAGCCGAGCTTGGCGATCGGTGCGCCGAAGCGCGCGCCGGCGCCGGCGATGCGGATGTCGCAGCAGCAGGCGATCTCCAGCCCGGCGCCCATGCAGGCGCCTTCGATCTGCGCGATCACCGGCACCTCGCAGGCGAGCATGGCCGCCAGGCCGCCCCACACGTCTTCCTCGTGGAAGCGGCGCAGCGACTCCGGGTGGAAACGGAACTGCGGGTACTCCGCGATATCGCCGCCCGCGCAGAAGCCGCCGTTGGTGCCGCCGACGACCACGCAGCGCAGCTCGCGCTGGCCCTGGATCGAGAGGAAGGCCTCGCGCAGCTCGCGCCACATGGCGCGCGACATCGCATCGAGCTTGCCGGGGTGCGACAGCGTGACCCGCGCCACGGGCCCGAGCAACGCCAGCCGCACCTGTCCCGGCATCTTGCGCGCTTCCTCAGTCGGCCTTGACGTTGGAGGCTTTCACCACCTGGGCCCAGCGCTTGACTTCGCTGTCGATGAACTCGGCGAACTGCTGCTGGCTCATGTTGGGGAACTCGGCGCCCTGGTTGGCCCACACGGACTTCAGGCGTTCGGACTGCACCGCCTTGCGGACCTCCTCGTGCATGCGGGCCTGGATCTCCGGCGGCGTGCCCTTGGGGGCCCACACGCCGTACCAGGTGCTCACGGTGTACTCCGGCAGCCCCAGCTCGCGCGCCGTGGGCACGTCCGGGAAGGCCGGCACGCGCTTTTCGCTGGCCACCGCCAGCGCCTTGATGCGGCCGCCCTTGATGTGCGCGGCGGACGAACCGAGGCCGTCGAACATGAGGTCCGCGGAGCCGGTGATCAGGTCCTGCAGCGCCGGGCCGGCGCCGCGGTAGGGAATGTGGGTGATGAAGGTCTTGGTCTGCAGCTTGAACAGCTCGCCGGCCAGGTGGTGCGAGGTGCCGTTGCCGGCCGAGGCGTAGTTGTACTTGCCCGGATTGGCCTTCAGCAGGGCCAGGAACTCCTTGAAGTTCTTCGCCGGGATGCGCTGCGGGTTCACCACGATCACCTGCGGCACGCGGGCCACCAGCGTCACCGGCACCAGGTCTTCCTGCAGCTTGTAGTCCAGGCGGGGGTAGATGGCCGGCGCGATCGCGTGGTGCACCGCGCCCATGAAGAAGGTGTAGCCGTCGGGGGCGGCCTTGGCGACCTGGCCCGCGCCGATCGTGCCGCCGGCGCCGGGCTTGTTCTCGACGACGACCGACTGGCCGAGATTCTTGGTCATGACCGCCGCGACCGCGCGAGCCGTGACG
>DASWUI010000816.1:0-3638 GCA_036401715.1 Ramlibacter sp.
GAAGAAGGAAGAGAAGAAGTCGTAATCGGCTGCTTCCGCACCCTCTGAAAGGCCGCCCCCTGGGGCGGCTTTTTCATTGGCACCCCGTGATTACCCTGATCCCGCGCCGGTCAACCGGCGCCTTCTACCTCCCGTTACGGATGGGCCGCCCGGTTGTCCGGGAGGTGAGAACCCCCGAGCAACCTTGAAAGGACCTTTCCAATGAACAAGCTGCTGGCCGCCCTGGTCGCCTCCCTCTTCGCCGTGTCCACGGCCTTCGCCGCCTCGCACGCCGGCGCCCCGATGGCCGGCGCTTCGGGCGCCAAGGCCGAAGCCAAGGCCGAGAAGAAGGAAGCGAAGTCGGACAAGAAGTCCGACAAGAAGGTCGCCAAGAAGTCCTCCACCAAGAAGGCCGCCGCCACGGCCAAGAAGGACAAGAACTGAGCTCTTGCCCCGTTCCGGAAAATGCCCGCCCTGCGCGGGCATTTTTCTTGGCTCGCCGACAATACGCCCCATGAAGAAGTACATCGCCCTCGCCGCCGCGCTGGTGGCCTTCGCCGCCTTCGCGCAGGAGCCCCAGACCAACCTGCCGCGCGTCAAGCTGCGCGCCGGCATGCACGTGATCGACGCGCAGGTCGCCGCCACGCCCGAACAGCGCATGACCGGGCTCATGCACCGCAGGGAGATGCCGCAGCACGAGGGCATGCTGTTCGTCTTCGAATACGAGGCCCAGCAGTGCTTCTGGATGAAGGACACGCTGCTGCCGCTGTCCATCGCCTTCGTCGCCACCGACGGCACCGTCGTCAACATCGACGAGATGAAGCCGCAGACGCTGGACTCGCACTGCTCGGCCAGGCCGGTGCGCTACGTGCTGGAGATGACCAAGGGGTGGTTCGCGAAGAAGGGCGTGAAGCCCGGGCACAAGCTGACGGGCGCGCCGTTCCAGGCCGCGGCGCGCTGCCCCGGCGTCCCCGCGGACGCGGGGACCCAGGCGCTGAAAGACGAAGGGCCGCGTCGGCGGCCCTTCAATGCGGATGCCCTGGAACCCGCCTGCGCGGGCAGGACGGTCAGGCGAAGTTCTTCGCCGCGAATTCCCAGTTCACCAGCTTGTCGAGGAAGGTCTCGACGAACTTGGGGCGCAGGTTGCGGTAGTCGATGTAGTACGCGTGTTCCCACACGTCCACCGTCATCAGCGCCTTGTCGGCGGTGGTCAGGGGCGTGCCGGCCGCGCCGGTATTGACGATGTCCACGCTGCCGTCCGGCTTCTTGACCAGCCAGGTCCAGCCGGAGCCGAAGTTGCCCACGGCGGACTTGACGAAGGCTTCGCGGAAGGCCTGGTAGCTGCCCCACTTCGCGTTGATGGCCTGCGCCAGCGCGCCGGTCGGCTCACCGCCGCCGTTGGGCTTCATGCAGTTCCAGAAGAAGGTGTGGTTCCACACCTGGGCGGAGTTGTTGTAGATCGCGCCCGAGGACTTCCGGATGATGTCCTCCAGCGGCATGTTCTCGAACTCGGTGCCCTTCTGCAGGTTGTTCAGGTTCACCACGTAAGCGTTGTGGTGCTTGCCGTGGTGGTACTCCAGCGTCTCGCGCGAATAGTGCGGAGCCAGCGCGTCGATCGGGTACGGCAGGGGGGGCAGGACGTGTTCCATCTTCTTCCTCGGTGGGTTTGTGGTTTCGAACGAGCCGATTCTAGGGACGATTGGGTCCGGCGGGCGCCACGCGCAGATCAACCTCGCCGTCCGCAAGGGCGGCGCGCACCGCCTGCCCGGCATGGGCCTGGCGCACGCTCGTGATGGGATGGCCGGATGCGGCATCGGTGAGCAGGGCATAGCCACGCGGCAGCACGCGCCTGGGGTCCAGCAGCTGCAGCCGCAGCTCCATGCGTTCGCACTGGCGAGCGGCCCGCTCGGCGCGTTGCGCCGCGCCCGCGCGCAAGCCGTCGCGCGCGACGGCCAGCTCCTCCTGCGCCTTGCGCAGCCGCGTGGCCAGTGCCTGGCGCAGCCGCTGCGCCTGCCGCTCGATGCGCAGGTGCTGCTGGGCCGTGCGGGCGGAGGGGCGGCCGAGATGGGCCGCCGCCTGGTCCAGCCGCTGGCTGGCGCGGTCGATGCGGCGGAAAGCCGCTTCCTGCAGGCGGTCGTGCATCATGCCCAGCGCGGCCAGCCAGGTCTCGCGCGGCTGGGCCGCGAGCTCCGCGGCGGCGGTGGGCGTGGGCGCGCGCACGTCGGCGCAGAAGTCCGCGATGGTGAAATCGGTTTCGTGGCCCACGCCGCTCACCAGCGGCACGGGCGAGGCCACGATGGTGCGGGCGAGCTGTTCGTCGTTGAAGGCCCACAGGTCCTCCATGGAACCGCCCCCGCGCACGAGCAGGATCACGTCGAGCGTGCCGTGCTCCGCCAGCCGATACAGCGCCTGCAGCGCGGCCACCAGCTCGCCGGGCGCCTGGCTGCCCTGCACCGCCGCCGGCGCCAGCACCACCGGCACGTGCGGCGCGCGCCGCCGCAGGCAGGTCACCACGTCGTGCAGCGCCGCCGCGCCCAGCGAGGTCGCGATCCCGATGCCGCGCGGCAGCAGGGGCAGCTCGCGCTTGCGCGCGCCGTCGAACAGGCCTTCGGCCTCCAGCTTCGCCTTCAGGCGCAGGAACTGCTCGAACAGCGCGCCCTGCCCGGCGCGGCGCATGCTCTCGACGATCAGCTGCAGGTCGCCGCGCAGTTCGTACACGCCCAGCCGTCCGGTCACCTCGACCAGCTCGCCGTCGCGCGGCGCGAAGTCCAGCAGGCCCGCCGAGCGGCGGAACATCGCGCATCGGACCTGGCCCTGCGCGTCCTTCAGCGAGAAATAGCAGTGGCCGCTGGCCGCGCGCGAGAAACCGGAGATTTCTCCGCGCACGGCGACCGGGTTGAAGCGTGCCTCGAGGGCGTCGGCCACGGCACGGCACAGGGCGCCGACGGACCAGACGCGGCGCGACCCGCCGGCTGCCCCTGTTCCGTCCGTCAGCAATGTGCCTCGCCGTCCGGGTAAACCCGATGGAAATTCATCCACAGCGTGCGTTGGCAGGGGAAAACGGCCGGCAGCGGCGCGCGGGCGCTGATTTTTCCGAGCAAGTCCTTGATTTCCAAGGGAATTTTCCTGCTCATTTCGTCATCGTTCTGTAAAGGTGAAGGATTGGCGCGGGCCCGCGGCATGCGCACGATGCTTTCTCAACAAAGTTATCCACAAGAATTGTGAGTGTCGTCCTACGGCCACGCGACTCCGTCCTACGAGTGCGGACGCGATTCCTACAGCGTGGATGTCCCGCATAATCCGCCGCATGCGAGGCGCGGGTGACACGTGCCTTCCAGCAGTAGAGACCCGGCGGAGTACCCCTTTTGCTTTCGATCATACAAGCCGCAGGCTGGCCGATCTGGCCCCTCGTTGCCTGCTCCATCCTCGCCCTGGCCCTGGTCATCGAGCGCTTCCTGAGCCTCAAGACCGCGAAGATCGCGCCGCCGCGGCTGCTGGACGAAGCGCTCGCCGTCTCCCGCGTTTCGGTGCCCTCGCCCGACGTCGTGCGGCAGCTCGAGCAGAACTCGGCCCTGGGCGAGGTGCTCGCCAGCGGCTTCCGGGCGCTGAACTCGGATCCCCGCTGCACCGAGGCCGACCTGCGCGCCAACATGGAAAGC
>DASWUI010000817.1:0-4319 GCA_036401715.1 Ramlibacter sp.
CCTGCGCCAGGAGCCAGGCGATCGCCACCTGGGCCGGCGTCATCCCGCGGGCCCTGGCGAACGTGCCCAGTGCGCGCCGGCGCAGCAGGCGCCCCTGGTCGAAGGGGGAGTAGGCCATGACCGGCACGCCCCGCTCGCCGAGCCAGGGACGCAGGTCCCATTCGATCCCGCGCTCGCCGGGGTTGTAGAGCACCTGGTTCACCTGGGCCGCGCTGCCGCCGGCGGTGCCCCAGAGCTCCCGCATGGCGGCCGTGTCGAAGTTGCTGACGCCCCAGTGCCGGATCTTGCCGGCGCGCTGCAGCGCCTCGAAGGCTTCCACGGTTTCCGCCAGGGGCACGGCGCCGGGCCAGTGCAGCAGGTAGAGGTCGATGGTTTCCACGCCCAGGCGGCGCAGGCTCGCCTCGCAGGACTTCGGCATCGCACGGCGCGAGGCGTTGTGCGGATAGACCTTGCTGACCAGGAAGACCTGCTCGCGCCGGCCCGCGATGGCCTCGCCCACGAGGCGCTCCGAGCGGCCGTCACCGTACATCTCGGCCGTGTCCACGAGCGTGAGGCCCAGGTCGATGCCGCTGCGCAAGGCGGCGATCTCTTCCTGCCGGCGCTGCGGGTCGTCCCCGATGTTCCAGGTGCCCTGGCCCAGCGCGGGCACGCTGTCGCCGCAGGGCAGGACGATGCGCTTCATGGCCCGCGCGCCTACAGCGACATCGAGGGCCGCTGCGCCATCGCCGCCCGCCAGCGCAGCAGGTCGGGATGCTGCTCGCCGGGTTTCACCTTCACGACGCGCGCGAAGTCCACCGCCACCACCGCGGTGATGTCGGCGATGCTGAAGCGGTCGGTGGCGAGGAAGTCGCGCTCGCGCAGGCGCTCGTCGAGCGTGGCGAAGAAGTCGTGCACGCGCGCGACTCCCCGCTGCGCGAGTTCCGGGATCTGCGGGTAGTCGCGCGGGCCGGGCAGGGCGCGGTTGGCCATCGCCGGCGAGCCGTTGCGCAGGGCCTCGGCCACGGCCAGCAGGCCCTCGAACTCGACGCGCCAGTTCCAGCTCGCGACCTCCGCCTTCTCCAGCGGCGTGCGGCCCAGCAGGGCCGGCTCGGGGACCGCGGCTTCCAGGTAGGCGGCGATCGCGGCGTTGTCGGTGAGCAGCGCGCCCTCGCCGGTGCGCAGCGCCGGCACCGTGCATTGCGGGTTGATGCGGCGGTAGGCCTCGCCCATCTGCTCGCCGCTGCGCAGGTCCACCGGCACCGTCTCGTGCGTGATGCCTTTTTCGGCCAGCAGGATGCGCGCGCGGCGCGGGCTGGGCGCCGTGGCGCAGTCGTAGAGGACCATCATGGCTGCGCGCCCTTTGCGCCGGCGACCTTGTCCTGCGTCCTGGTGTCGAAGTCGCCGGCGTCGTGGCGCTCGTGCAGCTGGCTGGCCGGGTCGCCCCAGGTGCGGTTGACCATGCGGCCGCGCCGGGCCGCCGGCCGCTGGGCGATCTCCTCGGTCCAGCGCAGCACGTTGGCGTACTCCCGCACCTGCAGGAACTCGCCCGCTTCGTACAGCTGCCCCTTGGCCAGCGCGCCGTACCAGGGCCAGATCGCCATGTCGGCGATGGTGTACTCGTCGCCCGCCACGTAGCGCACCTGCGCCAGCCGGCGGTCCAGCACGTCGAGCTGGCGCTTCACTTCCATCGCGTAGCGGTCGATCGCGTACTCGATCTTCACCGGCGCATAGGCGTAGAAATGGCCGAAGCCGCCGCCGAGGAAGGGCGCGCTGCCCATCTGCCAGAACAGCCAGGACAGGCACTCCGCGCGCGCGGCGCCGTCCCGCGGCAGGAAGGCGTGGAACTTCTCCGCCAGGTACAGCAGGATGGCGCCGGACTCGAACACGCGCACCGGCTGCGGGCCGCTGCGATCCAGCAGCGCGGGGATCTTGGAGTTCGGGTTCACCGCCACGAAGCCGCTGCTGAACTGCGCGCCTTCGCCGATGGGGATCAGCCAGGCGTCGTACTCCGCGCCCGTGTGCCCCAGCGCCAGCAGTTCCTCCAGCATCACGGTCACCTTCACGCCGTTGGGCGTGGCCAGCGAATACAGCTGCAGGGGATGCCGTCCGACCGGCAGCTCCCTGTCGTGCGTGGCGCCGGCCACGGGGCGGTTGATGTTCGCGAACTTGCCGCCGTTGTCCTTGTTCCAGGTCCAGACGGCGGGCGGGGTGTAGGCCGGGGAGTCGCCCATTTTTTCGAAACCTTCCGTGGTATGCGTTGCCGAGAGGCAGCCGGGAACGGGCCAGTATAGGGAGGGCGCGGAGCGCGCGGGGGCGGCAATGTTCTACCATCCGCGCATGGACCTCTCGCGCTTTCCCCGCCGTCGCTACACCCCCTTCGCGACCCCCCTCGAATTCCTCCCCAACTTCAGCCGGGCCCTTGCCGCCAGCTGCCCCGGCAGCAAGGGCCCGAACGTCTGGATCAAGCGCGACGACATGCTGGGCCTGTTCCCCGGCGGCAACAAGACGCGCAAGCTCGAGTTCCTGGTGGCCGACGCGCTCGCGAAGGGCGCCGACACGCTGGTGACCTGCGGCGCGCCGCAGTCCAACCACTGCCGCATCACGCTGGCCGCGGCCGTGAAGGAAGGGCTCAAGTGCCGCTTCGTGATCGAGGAGCGCGTGCCCGAGAGCTACCGGCCCGACGCCAGCGGCAACAACTTCATGTTCCGCCTGCTGGGCGTGGAAGCCATCACCGTCGTTCCCGGCGGCAGCAACATGGCGGCGGAAATGCAGAAGGTTGCCGACGACGTGGCGAAGGCCGGGCGCAAGGCCTACATCATTCCCGGCGGCGGGTCGAACGCCATCGGCGGCCTCGGCTACGTGGCGTGCGCGCAGGAACTGCAGCAGCAGATGTTCGAGCAGGGCCTGTCCTTCGACCGGCTGGTGGTCGGCTCCGGCAGCTCGGGCACCCACGGCGGCCTGGTGGCCGGTTTCCTGGGCAACAACATCCGCATTCCCATCGTCGGCATCGGCGTCAGCCGCGACCTGCCCGACCAGCAGCCGCTGGTGCTGAAAGAAGCGCAGGCGGTGCTGGACCTGCTGGGCGTGGACATCCGCGTCCAGCCCGGGCACGTCAACTGCGTGGGCGGCTACTGGCAGCCGAAGTACTCGGTGCCCAACGCCCGCATGGTGGAGGCCGTGCAGATGCTGGCGCGCACCGAGGGCGTCCCGCTGGATCCGGTCTACACCGGCAAGATCATGGCCGGCCTGATCGGGCTGGCGCGCAGCGGCGAACTCAAGGCGGGCGAGAACGTTCTGTTCCTGCACACCGGCGGCCTGCCGTCGCTGCACGCGTACGAGCGCGAGGTGCTCGGCGAGACCGAGCTGCCCGCCTGAGGCCGCCGCGAGGGATCGAGCGATGCGCGCCTCGCCCCTGCACATCGGCATCGTGGGCTGCTCCGCCGAAGGGGCGGCCCTGTGCTACCGGACCATCTGCAACGAAGGCGCGGCCCTGCTGGGCCCGCATGCGCACCCCGAGGTGTCGATGCACACGCCTTCGCTGCATCGCTACGTGCAGTTCCTCGATGCCGGGGACAGGGAAGGCGTGGCCGGCCTGATGCTCGCTTCGGCGGAGAAGCTGGCCGCCGCCGGCGCCGATTTCCTGGTCTGCCCCGACAACACGATCCACCAGGCGTTCGAGCTGGTGCAGGAGCGCTCGCCGCTGCCCTGGCTGCACATCGCCGACGAGGTGGCGCAGGAAGCGGTGCGACGCGGCTTCCGCAAGCTGGGCATCACGGGCACGCACTGGCTGGTGGACAGCGACGTCTATCCGCGCCAGCTGCAGGCGCACGGAGTGTCGTACGTGCGGCCCACGCCCGAGGAGCGCGACGAGCTCGGCCGCCTGATCATGGACGAACTGGTCTGCGGCATCCAGCGGCCGGAACAGGTCACTTACCTCGCGGGTGTCGTCTCGCGCATGAAGGCGCAGGGCTGCGATGCGGTGGTCCTGGGCTGCACGGAGCTGCCCCTGATCCTGGACGACGGCAATTCGCCCCTGCCGACGCTGGACTCCACGCGCCTGCTCGCGCGGGCTGCCTTGCGTCGGGCGACGGGCGGCTGAAACCGCGCCGCGATTGACGCGGGCGCAACGCTGTTCGGTTCCGTCCAGCGACAAACGGGCGGGAGTCCGCTAAAACCGGGGGACGGAGATTGCGTTCCCCATGACAGCCACGACCCTTGCACCGCTGGAGGCCCAGCCGGCGCCCGCGTTTCCCACGCCGGCCGCCGCGCGCCGGCACGCCCTGTCGCTGCACGGCGGCCTCGCCCTCGGATTCGGCGTCGTGCTGCTGGCGCTGCTCGCC
>DASWUI010000818.1:0-2078 GCA_036401715.1 Ramlibacter sp.
AGGAACTGCAGCCGGGCGACACCGTGGGCTACGGCTCCAGCTTCACGGCCGACGCCCCCTTGCGCATCGGCGTGATCGCCTGCGGCTACGCCGACGGCTACCCGCGGCACTGCAGCACCGGCACGCCGGTCCTGGTGGAGGGCGTGCGCACCCGGCTGGTCGGCCGGGTCAGCATGGACATGATCGCGGTGGACCTGTCCCCGGTGCCGCAGGCCGGCTTCGGCAGCGAAGTGACCCTGTGGGGCAGGGCGACCAGCGGCGCCGTGCTGCCCATCGACGAAGTCGCCGCCAGCGCCGGGACGCTCAGCTACGAGCTGATGTGCGCGCTGGCGCAGCGGGTGCCGGTGACGGTGGCGGATGGAGGGGATCCGGCCCGTTGACCTCAGAGGCCGTGGTCGAGGCCCGGCTCGGCGCCGTAAGGCGCAACGGTGCTGGTGCGTTCCGTCTGGCCGTTCAGGTAGTAGTCCTCGATCGCATCGATGTGCTGGAACACGGCTTCCCGCGCGAGCTGCGCAACGCTGCGGCCCGTTTCGCGCGCGAGCGCTTCCAGCCGTTGTTCGATTTCCGGTGACAGGCGGATGGCCATGGCATCTTCTCCGATGGGACGGCCATCCTAGGCGCCGCCGCGCCGCGGCAGCAAGCGCAAGTGCGCGCGCGCAACGCCGGAAAACTTGCGCCCGGTCAACGTTTGCGCAGTCCGAGCGCCATCACCGCCCCGACCACCAGCAGCGCCCCGGCCACCTGCACCGGCGCGATCGCCTGTCCCAGCAGCAGCCAGGCCAGCACCAGCGCGAACACCGGCTCCACGTTCATGATCGCGGAGTTGCCCACCACGCCCAGGCGCGGCAGCACGGTGAACATGATGGTGAAGGCGGTGCCGTACAGGAAGGTCAGCGCGGCCAGCCCGCCCCAGCCCGCGGGCGCCGTCGGCAGGTGGAAGCCGCCCTGCGTCGCGACCATGGTGAGCGCGACCACGCCGGCGAGGCTCATGGTGGTGGCGGTGCGCACGCGGCCGTCCACGTCCCCCGCTTCGTGCTGGGTGAGCACCAGCGCCAGGCCGAAGGTGCCGGCGGCGGCCAGCGCGAAGCCGACCCCGGCGCCGATGCGCGCCCATTGACCGGATGCGCCCAGCCCGGAGGCGGCGCCGAACACGTCCAGCGCCATGGCCAGGCCGACCAGGATCACGGGCATGGCGACCACCATCGCCTTCTCCGGCCGGCGGCGGTAGACCACGAAGGACCACAGCGCGGTCCACAGCGGATAGGTGTTGAAGGCCAGCAGCGCCAGCGCCACCGGCAGCCGGGCCACCGCGGAATAGAGGCACAGGCTCTGCACGCCGATCAGCAGCCCGATGACGGGCAGCACCTGCTTGTGGCGGGTCGTGAAGCGCAGGCGCACCCGCTGCGACGCGAGGATGGCGACGATCACGAGCGCGGTGACCGTGCTGCGGAACACCACCGCGGTCGCCACGTCCACGCCGTTGTTGAAGGCGATGCGGGCGGCCACGTGGTTGGCGCCCATCATCAGCGCGATCAGCAGCAGCGTGGCGAAAGCCGCGCCGCTGATCGCCCGGGCCGGAGCGGAAATGGCGGCCATCAGATCCGCCGCCGGGCCGCCCCAGGGCGGATCAGCCCCCTCGGGGGGCAGCGACGACACGAAGTGCGGAGCGTGGGGGTCATGCGTACAGCCCGTGCACGCGGGCGTGCAGGCGGGCCAGGCCCAGCAGGGCGTCCGTGAAGGGCGTGGGGACGCCCGTCATCTCGCCCATCTCCTTGACCACCGTCACGAGGGCGTCGATCTCCACCGGCCGGCCGGCCTCCACGTCCTGCAGCATCGACGGCTTGAAGGCGCCCAGCTTGCGCGGGACCTGGTGCCGGTCCTCCGGCGTCTGCGCGATCGGCAGGCCGATGCGTGCGCCGATCTCGCGGGCCTCCAGCATCACCGCCGAAATGAAGCCGCGCACGAGGTCGTCGTCGAGGATGCGGTCGGTGGTGGCGCCTGTCATGGCGCTGATGGGATTGACCGTCATGTTGCCCCACAGCTTGAACCACGCGTCCTTCTGGATCTGCGCCGACACC
>DASWUI010000819.1:0-1934 GCA_036401715.1 Ramlibacter sp.
AGCTGTTGGTCAGCGCCTTGATGGCCTCGATGCTCAGTTGCGACAGCGTGCCGACGCCCACCGAGGCGTAGTTGTACTTGCCGGGGTTCGCCTTGACCAGCGCCAGGAATTCCCTGAAGTCCTTGGCGGGGATGCGCTGCGGGTTGACCACGATCACCTGCGGCACGCGGGCGACCAGCGAGATCGGGATCAGGTCCTTCTGCAGGTCGTAATCCAGCCGCGGATAGATCGATGGCGCGATGGTGTGGTGCACCGCGCCCATGAAGTAGTTGTAGCCGTCCGGCGCCGCGCGCGAGGCGATGGAGGCGCCGACCGTTCCGCCCGCCCCGGCCTTGTTGTCGATCACCAGCTGCTGCTTGGTCTGCTCGGCGAACTGCGCCGCCAGGGGGCGCGCGAAGGCGTCGGTCCCGCCGCCCGCCGGGAAGGGCACGATGATCTGGACGGGCTTGGCCGGCCACGCGGAGGATTGCGCGTGCACGAAGGGCACGGCGGCGGTGGCGCCGGCGGCGGCGGCCGCGCGCAGGACGTCGCGCCGGGTCAGGCGGGTGGATTGCATCTTCTTGTCTCCTATTGGAAATGCCGTGTTCGGAAAAAACCGGCTAACGGTACAGATCCTCGACAGCGGCTGCCATCGGGATTTCACCTTGCGACAGCATGGTGCGGTGCTTGTCGAGCCGCTTCGGATCGTACAAGTAGTTGACCATGAGGCCGAAAGACTGCTTGACCCCCTTGGCGGAGGGATCGCCCGCCCAGTTGAGCCGCTCCACGCGCGCGCCGTTCCCGAGATGGAAGCGCGCCACCGGGTCCAGCGGCTTGCCGTCCTGCATCTCCTTGCCCAGGTAGCGCGCCGCCCACGACAGCAGCTCCTGCCGCTCGGGCGACTTGGGGCCGAGCTCCAGCGGCTTGTCCCAGGAAGCGAGCTTCTCGGCCGGCACCTGCCTGGCGAGCCAGGAGCGCAAGCCCGGGATGGGCGAGAGCGTGGCGAACGTCCTGAGCTTGGGGAACTCCTCCTTGAGGGTCTCCACCACGCGCTTGATCAGCGAGTCGCCGAAGCTCACGCCGCGCAGGCCGGTCTGGCAGTTGCTGATCGAATAGAAGATGGCCGTGGTCGCCTTGCCCAGGTCGGCCGCCGCGGCGGTCTCGTCCAGCAGCGGCGTGATCGAATCGGAGATGCTGTCCGTCAACGCGACTTCCACGAAGATCAGCGGCTCGCCTTCCAGCTTGGGATGGAAGAAGCCGTAGCAGCGGCGGTCGCTGTCCAGCCGGTTCTTGAGGTCGGCCCAGCTGCGGATGTCGTGCACGGCCTCGTACTTGATCAGCTTCTCGAGCAGCGAGGCGGGCGAGTCCCAGGACAGGCGCCGCAGCTCGAGAAAGGCGACGTCGAACCAGGTGGAGAACAGCGTCTCCAGTTCGGCGTCCAGCGGCAGCAGGCGCTTGTCGGACTTCAGGTGGGGCAGCAGCTCGGCCCGCAGGTCCACCAGGAAGCGCATGCCTTCGGGGACGGCGGCGAAGCGTTGCAGCAGGCGCGTGCGCGGGGAGACCAGCGCGCGCCGCAGGCGGATTTCCGCGGCGCCCTCTTCCGGCGTGCCCTGCGCGGCTTCGTACTGTTCGCGCGCCGCCTCGATCTTCTTCGGGTCGGGGCCGAACTGCTCGCTCATGAGCAGCCAGGCGTCGCGCCGCTGCTCCGCGCTCGCGCCGCGGTACCAGGCGGCCAGCGCGCGGGCGCGGCGGCCGCCTTCCACTTCGCTCACGCGGGGGTCGACCACCGCCTGCAGGTCGGCCAGCGTGCGCCGCAGCACGCGCGGCGACAGCGCTTCCTCGCCCTTGCGCCAGGTCGCCTGCAGGCGCTCGCGCGTGGTGCGCGCCGACGGCGCGGCCGGGCTGGGCACCGCGGACGCGCGCGGCTTGGGCTCGCGCCCGGTGCCCGCCGATGC
>DASWUI010000820.1:0-5516 GCA_036401715.1 Ramlibacter sp.
GCCGAGCAGGGCGGCAACTGCGAGCTGACCGAGCCCGGACAGGCCGTGGTGAAGCACGGCGTCACCATCGTGGGCTACACGGACCTGGCCAGCCGGCTGGCCAAGCAGTCCTCGACGCTCTATTCGACCAACCTGCTGCGCCTGGCCGAGGAGCTGTGCAAGACCAAGGACGGGCGCATCGACGTCAACATGGACGACGACGCGATCCGCGGCCTCACGGTCGTCAAGGAAGGCAGCATCACCTGGCCGCCGCCCCCGCCCAGGATCCCCGCCGCGGCTGCCAAGCCGAAGGCCGCCGCGGCACCGGTGGCCGCGCCCAAGGGGCACGGCCACGGCGCGGGCGAGCCGATGTCGGCGAAGTCGCTGGCGATCGTGTTCGGCGTCGGCGCGCTGCTCTTCCTGCTGGTGGGCCTCTACGCGCCCGCGAGCTTCCTGTCGCACTTCGTGGTGTTCGTGCTGGCGTGCTTCGTCGGCTACATGGTGATCTGGAACGTGACTCCCTCGCTGCACACTCCGCTCATGAGCGTGACCAATGCCATCTCGTCCATCATCGCGATCGGCGCGCTGATCCAGGTGGCGCCGCCGCTCACCGACGGCGCGGCCAACCGGCCGAACCAGCTGATCCTCGGCCTGGCCGTGTTCGCGCTGGCGCTGACGGCCGTCAACATGTTCGGCGGCTTCGCGGTCACGCGGCGCATGCTGGCGATGTTCCGCAAGTGAGCGAGGGACCGGCATGAACGCGAACCTCGCCACCGTTTCCTACATCGGCGCCACCATCCTCTTCATCCTGAGCCTGGGGGGCCTGTCCAACCCGGAGACCGCCCGTCGCGGCAACCTGTTCGGCATCATCGGCATGACGCTGGCCGTGCTGGCCACCGTGCTCGGGCCGCGCGTCACGGCCGCCGGCTACCCCTGGATCGTCGCGGCCCTGGTCGTCGGCGCCGCCGTCGGCCTGCTCGCCGCCAAGAAGGTGCAGATGACGCAGATGCCGGAGCTGGTCGCGCTGATGCACAGCCTGGTCGGCCTGGCCGCCTGCCTGGTCGGCTTCGCCAGCTACGTCGACACCTCCACCGTCTTCGCGACGCCGGCGGAGAAGTCCATCCACGAGATGGAGATCTACATCGGCATCCTGATCGGCGCCGTGACCTTCTCCGGCTCCGTCGTCGCCTTCGGCAAGCTGTCCGGCAAGATCGGCGGCAAGCCGCTGCTGCTGCCGGCGCGGCACTGGATCAACCTGGCCGGCCTGCTCATCGTGATCTGGTTCGGGCGCGCCTTCCTGCAGGCGGAGACCGTCGAGGCGGGCATGACGCCCCTGCTCGTGATGACCGTCATCGCGCTGCTGTTCGGCGTGCACATGGTCATGGCCATCGGCGGCGCGGACATGCCGGTCGTGGTCTCGATGCTCAACAGCTACTCGGGCTGGGCCGCGGCGGCGACCGGCTTCATGCTGAGCAACGACCTGCTGATCGTGGTGGGTGCCCTGGTCGGCTCCTCGGGTGCCATCCTGTCGTACATCATGTGCCGCGCCATGAACCGCAACTTCCTGAGCGTGATCGCCGGCGGCTTCGGCACGGCGGGCGGCACGACGGCGGCCAAGGGCGATGCCGCCCAGCCCGCCGGCGAGGTCTCGCCGATCAGCGCGGTGGAGACGGCGGAACTGCTGCGCGAGGCGAAGAACGTCATCATCGTTCCGGGCTACGGCATGGCGGTGGCGCAGGCGCAGCACACGGTGTTCGAGATCACCAGGCTGCTGCGCGAGAAGGGCGTCAACGTCCGGTTCGGCATCCACCCGGTGGCGGGGCGCATGCCGGGCCACATGAACGTGCTGCTCGCCGAGGCCAAGGTGCCCTACGACATCGTGCTGGAGATGGACGAGATCAACCAGGACTTCCCGCAGACGGACGTCGCCATGGTGATCGGGGCCAACGACATCGTGAACCCCGCCGCCCAGGAAGACCCGGCCAGCCCGATCGCCGGGATGCCGGTGCTGGAGCCGTGGAAGGCCCGCACGTCGATCGTGATGAAGCGCAGCATGGCCTCCGGCTACGCGGGCGTGGACAATCCGCTGTTCTACAAGGACAACAACCGCATGCTGTTCGGCGATGCCAAGAAGATGCTCGACGAGGTGCTGGCCGCGCTGAAGTCCTGACCAACAAGAAGGAGACACGAGGCATGAACAACCGCCCCTGGCTGGCCGCCTATCCGCAAGGCGTGCCCGCCGACATCGAGCCGTCGCAGTACCAGTCGCTGGTTCAGCTGATGGAGGAGAGCTTCCAGAAGTACAGCACCCGGCCCGCCTACAGCTTCATGGGCAAGGAGGTGAGCTTCGGCGAGACGGATTCGCTCAGCCGCGCCTTCGCCGCCTACCTGCAGGGCCTGGGGCTGGCCAAGGGGGACCGGGTGGCGATCATGATGCCCAACGTGCCGCAGTACCCGGTGGCCGTGGCCGCCATCCTGCGCGCGGGCTTCGTGGTGGTGAACGTCAACCCGCTGTACACGCCGCGCGAGCTGGAGCACCAGCTCAAGGACTCCGGCTCGAAGGCCATCGTCATCATCGAGAACTTCGCCAACACGCTGCAGCAGTGCATCGCCCACACGCCGGTCAAGCACGTGGTGCTCGCCTCCATGGGCGACATGCTCGGCGGGCTCAAGGGCGCGCTGGTCAACTACGTGGTGCGCAAGGTCAAGAAGATGGTGCCGGCCTACAACCTGCCGGGCGCCGTGAAGTTCAGGGAGGCGATCGACCGCGGCCAGCGCGGCACGCTGCGCAAGCCCGAGGTGAGGGCGGACGACGTCGCCGTGCTTCAGTACACCGGCGGCACCACCGGCGTCTCCAAGGGCGCCGTGCTCCTGCACCGCAACGTGATCGCCAACGTGCTGCAGTCGGAAGCCTGGAACCAGCCGGTGATGGGCAAGGTGCCGGCCAGCGAGCAGCCCACCTCCGTGTGCGCGCTGCCGCTGTACCACATCTTCGCCTTCACGGTCGGCATGATGCTGAACCTGCGCACGGGCGGCAAGCTGATCCTGATCCCCAATCCGCGCGACCTCCCCGCGGTGCTCAAGGAGCTGTCGAAGCACAAGTTCCACAGCTTCCCGGCGGTCAACACCCTGTTCAACGGCCTGGCCAACCATCCCGACTTCGACAAGGTCGACTGGTCCAACCTCAAGGTGTCCGTGGGAGGCGGCATGGCCGTGCAGGGCGCGGTGGCCAAGCTGTGGCTTCAGAAGACGGCCTGCCCGATCTGCGAGGGCTACGGGCTGTCGGAGACCTCGCCTTCGGCCAGCTGCAATCCGGTGACCAGCACCGAGTTCACCGGCACCATCGGCGTGCCGCTGCCTTCGACGATCATGAAATGCATCGACGACGAGGGCAACGAAGTGCCGCTGGGCCAGCCCGGCGAGATCGCGATCAAGGGCCCGCAGGTGATGGCCGGCTACTGGCAGCGCCCGGACGAGACGGCCAAGGTCATGACGGCCGGCGGCTACTTCAAGAGCGGCGACATCGGCGTGATGGACGAGCGCGGCTACTTCAGGATCGTCGACCGCAAGAAGGACATGGTGCTGGTCTCCGGCTTCAACGTGTACCCGAACGAGGTCGAGGACGTCGTCATGCAGCTGCCCGGCGTGGCCGAGTGCGCGGTGGTGGGCGTCCCGGACGAGAAGACCGGCGAGGCGGTCAAGCTGGTGATCGTCAAGCGGGACCCCGCGCTCACCGAGGAGCAGGTGCGCGAGTACTGCCGCGCCAACCTCACCGGCTACAAGCAGCCGCGCGTGGTCGAATTCCGTACCGACCTGCCGAAGACGCCGGTGGGCAAGATCCTGCGGCGCGAGCTGCGGGACAAGAAGTAGGGCCCTGTCATCCCCGCGCAGGCGGGGACCCGAGGCGTAGAAGGAGCGGCCTGCGGGCCGCTCTTCTTTTGGGGGAGCCTTGGGTTCCCGCCTCCGCGGGAATGACGACAATACGGGCATGCCCACCGCCATCGTCGCCGCCATGCACGAGGAACTCTCCGCCGTCCTGGCGCTCATGCCGGACGAACGGAAGCAGGTTGCCGGCGGCCGCGAGTACTGGGTCGGCCACCTGCACGGGCAGGAAGTGGTCGCCGTGCTCTCGCGCATCGGCAAGGTGGCGGCGGCGACCACGGCCACGGCGCTGGTCGAGCGCTTCCGGGTGGACCGCATCCTCTTCACGGGCGTCGCCGGCGGCATCGCGCCCGGCGTGAACCGCGGCGACGTCGTGGTCGCCGACGCCTTCCTGCAGCACGACCTGGACGCCTCCCCCCTGTTCCCGCGCTACGAGGTGCCGCTTTACGGCACGGACCGCTTCGCGACCGACGCGGCCCTGACCGGGCAGCTCGCCGCGGCCGTGCGGCAGGCCCTGCACGGCACGCAGCTGCACCGCGGCCTGGTGGTCAGCGGCGACCGCTTCGTCTCCAGCGCCGCCGAGAGCCAGGCCTTGCAGCGGGCGCTGCCCGAGGCGCTGGCGGTGGAAATGGAAGGTGCCGCCTTCGCCCAGGTCTGCCGCGATTACGGTGTGCCCTTCGCGGCCGTGCGCACGGTGTCCGACCGCGCGGACGACGAGGCCCACGGCGACTTCCTCAGCTTCATCGACCAGGTGGCGAGCCGCCATTCGGCGGCGATCGTCGAAGCCTTCCTGCGCGCGGGCTGACGACTAGCGGTCGAAGGCCCAGGTCGCCCCGAGCGTCCAGGCCGACACGCCGGGGCCGCTCAGGCGCCGCGAGCGGCTCAGGTCCACGCTCCAGCTCTCCCCGCCCATGAAGCGCACGCCCGCACGCACGAAGTGCGTGCCTTCTTCCTTGTAGCGCTCGCCGACGAGCGACCAGGCCGGCGCCGGCGTCCATTCCAGCGAAGCGCCGTAGCGGTTCTCGTCGGCGGCGGCGTGCGTGAAGTCGCGCCCGGCATTCAGGTGCAGCGCCAGCGTGTCGCCCGGCTTCCAGCTCGCCAGCACGGAAGCGGAGACGCCCGTGTAGCGGGGGCGCACGTGCGCCGCCCAGCCCGGCCCCACCTTGGCACCGATCGCCAGTCCCTCGGCGATGTCCATGGCCCACTTCGCTTCCAGCCCCCAGGCGGTGTCCGAGCTGCCTTGCAGCCGTGCGTATTCGCCCGCCGCGCCAAGCTCCACCGGGCCCACGCGGCAGTTGGCGCCCGCGTGGACGAGGCGCTCGCCGTCGCGCGCGCGGCTGAACCAGCCCTCGACTTCGCACTGTCCCGCCTCCAGGATGGCGGCATCGTCCACGGCATGGTGTCCCCCGGCTGCCCCGGCGCCGCCCGTTGCGCACAGCGCGAGCGCCGCCAGCGCGGCGCCGCGCGCGTTCCTGCTGATCTTCATGGCTCCTCCGTCCCCGGAATGATGGCGAGCGACCCGGGCATGGGCATGGCCGCAGGGCGCGGGCGCGACGGCCGCACGTGCCGGCGCGATGGCCGGCCGCTGCGCGGACCGCGCGCGCAACAGCCGGCGGTTCGCGCGTCCCCAGCGCCTGCTATCCTTCCCCGCCCTT
>DASWUI010000821.1:0-4792 GCA_036401715.1 Ramlibacter sp.
GCCGCCATCGGCACGCTGATCGCGCCGGGCGCCGGAACCGCCGCGGGCGTGACCGCGGGCGACAAGATCGGCGAGAGCCTCAAGGGCCTGTTCGGCGGCGGCAGCAAGTAAGGCCGGGCCGGGAGCGGCGTCCTACAGCCGCGTCAGGCCCCAGACTATTCACGGCCGGGCTGGGGCTGCCTAGGATGAAGGTTCACATCCTTATTCCACGGAGAACCGTATGCACCTGTCGACGGTCGAAACGGTCCTCGAGTACCAGGTCCTGGCGCCTACGCACTTCTGCTTCAACGTCGAGGCCGCGCACTGGCCCACCCAGAAGATCCTGAGCGAGCGCCTGGCCATCTCCTCGGGCGTCACACCCCACAGCTACACCGACCCGCGCAGCGGCAACCGCTTCATCCGCTTCGACGCCCAGCCGGGGCCGCTGCGGGTCAACTACAAGGCGGAGGTGGAGGTGCACACCGCGCCGCCCGATGCCGCGCTGCGCGAACTGCCGGTGGGCCAAGTGCCGGACGACATCTTCCCCTACCTGCTGGCCACGCGCTACTGCGAGTCCGACGTGCTGTGCGGCGAGGTCGTGCGCATGTTCGGCCACCTGCCGACGGGCTACGCGCGGGTGCGCGCGATCGAGGAATGGATCCGCGGCAACATCAGCTACAAGCCGGGCAGCACCAATTCCAACAGCACGGCGCAGGAGGTGTTCGAGCAGCGGGCGGGGGTGTGCCGCGATTTCGCGCACCTGGGCATCACCTTCTGCCGCGCGCTGAACATCCCGGCGCGCATCGTGGTGGGTTACGTGTGGTTCGACGAGCCGCCGCAGGACTTCCACGCGCTGTTCGAGGCCTGGCTGGACGGCCGCTGGGTGCTGTTCGACCCGACCGGCATGGCGCCGGTGGACCGGGTCGTGCGCATCGGCACCGGGCGGGATGCCAAGGACGTGGCCTTCGCGACGATCTTCGGGCAGCTGCAGATGACGCGCAAGGAAGTGATGGTGCTGGAGCACGATCCGCGGCCGCGGAACGAGCCGGTGCCGACGCCGGCGCCGGTGCTGGCGCGGGAGGCGGCGGTGTAACAGCCGGCGGGCAGTCGTAGGTCGTGGTGAGCGGCGCAGCCCGAACCGCAACAGCACTCAGGTCCTGTACGACGGGTCCGTCCGGTCCAGCCGCCGCAGCAAGGCCGGCCAGGCGATGTTCGCTCCCTGGCCCGCCGTCACCGTCTTCATCACCTGCGCCATGCCTTCCATGATCTTCGGGTTCACGTGCACCAGCTCGCCGCCGCCCTGCGCGTCGATCTGGATGCGGCAGGTGTTCTCGAACGTGTACATCGACAGGAAGGCATCCGGGATCGTGCGACCCACCGTCAGCAGGCCGTGGTTGCGCAGCATCAGGAAGCTCTTCTCGCCCAGGTCGCGCTGCAGCCGCGGCTTCTCGTCGTCGCGCAGCGCCACGCCTTCGTAGTCGTGGTAGGCCAGCGAAGCCAGCACGAAGGTGCTTTGCTGCGAGATCGGCAGCACGCCGCATTTCTGCGCGCTGACCGCCACGCCCGCGCGGCTGTGCGTGTGCAGCACGCAGCCGGCGTCCTCGCGCACCTGGTGGATGCAGCTGTGGATGGTGAAGCCCGCCGGGTTCACCGGGAAGGGCGAATCGATGACCTTGTTGCAGGCCTGGTCCACCTTCACCAGCGAGGAGGCGGTGATCTCGTCGAACATCAGGCCGTAGGGATTGATCAGGAAGTGGTGCTCGGGCCCGGGGAGGCGCGCGCTGATGTGCGTGAACACCAGGTCGCTCCAGCCGTACAGCGCCACCAGCCGGTAGGCCGCGGCCAGGTCGACGCGCAGCTGCCATTCCTCGGCGCTGACCACTTCGCGCAGGGATGCGATGTTCATTGGGTGGGCTCTTTCTTCAGGTAGATCGATTGCTTCGGCTGCGCCATCACCCGCTTGAGCATGGGCATGAATTCCCCGATGGACAGGGTCTCGGCCTCGGGGTCGAAGGCCGGGTTGTCGTAGAGCGCGCAGAACTCCTCGGTGCGCTCGTAGTGCGGATGGCCCTTGAACTGGTCGCGCAGGTTGCGGTCCAGCCCCAGGTGGTGGAAGAAGTAGTGGCCCTGGAAGATGCCGTGGTTCTGCACCATCCAGTGGTTGGCCTCGCTCACGAAGGGCTTGAGGATGGCGGCGGCGATGTCGGGGTGGTTGAAGGATCCCAGCGTGTCGCCGATGTCGTGCAGCAGCGCGCACACGACGTACTCCTCGTCGCGGCCGTCGCGCAGCGCGCGCGTGGCGGTCTGCAGGGAGTGCGTGTAGCGGTCCACCGGGAAGCCGCCGTAGTCGCCCTGCAGGATCTGCAGGTGCTGGACGACGCGCTCCGGCAGCGCCTGCGCGAACGGCATGAACTCGCCGGCGATCAGCTGCCAGTCGGCGGCGGTGCTGTCCTGCATGCGGACGAAGCGGGCTCTGGTGCTCACGGCGGTCTCCTGTTGCGCCTCATTCTTGGGCCGCGCTTGACCGCTCACTGTCAAGATTTGGACAATGTGGGGAACTCCCGGGCTTCGGCCTGCCACCCGCGTGTCTCCCGCCTCCACCGCCGAGCTCCTGCGGCACCTGAACGTGAACCCCTGGTTCGCGGCGCTGCCGCTGGCCGAACGCCGCGCCGTGATCGGCGACAGCGAACGCCTGCGGCTCGCGCCGGGCGAGATGCTGTTCCGCCAGGGCGACGAAGTGGCGGCCGGCAGCGGCGCCTTCTACGGCGTGATCAGCGGCGGCATCAAGGCTTCCAGCCTGCGCGAGGACGGCAAGGAGGCGATCCTGGTGGTGCTGGAGGCGGGCAACTGGTTCGGCGAGATCTCGCTGATCGACCGGCAGCCGCGCACGCACGACGCGACCGCGGTGGTCGAGTCGGAGCTGCTGGCGCTGCCGCGCCCTGCCTTCGACCGGCTGATGAAGCGGCCCGCCTTCGCGCAGGCGGTGTGCCGCATGCTGGCGGCGCGCGTGCGATCGCTGTACGGCATGGTGGAGGACGCGACGCTGCGGTCCACGCGCGCGCGGGTGGCGCGGCGCCTGCTGCTGCTGGCGCGCGGCGACGCCACGCAGGCGCGCGAGCCGCGGCCGGTGGTGCCGGTGTCGCAGGAGGCGCTGGCGATGATGCTCGGGGTGTCGCGGCAGACCTTGAGCAAGGAGCTGCAGGGGCTGGCGCAAGCGGGGGCGGTGAGCCTCGGGTATGGGCGAATCGAGATTGCGTCGGTGGCGCGGCTGGAGCAGGCGGGGGCGGGGGGGTGAGGAGGTAGTGGGCGGGTGTCGCGGTTCGGCTGCGCGCTCACCACGACCTCCAGGGAGCGGGGCGCACCGACCCTGTCATCCCGGGCTCGGCCCGGGATCCATGCTGGAGGATCAGCCGCCGCGGAACTCCGTCGGGCTCTTGCCCGTGTGGTCGCGGAACACGCGCGAGAAGTGCGACAGGTTGCCGAAGCCCCAGGACAGGGCGATGTCGGTGATCGGCCGGGCATGCGGGCCGGACTGCTGCAGGTCGCGGATGCAGGCCTGCAGGCGCAAGCGCTGGATGTAGGCGCCCAGCGCCTCGCCTTCGCCGGCGAAGGCGTTGTACAGGTGGCGCCGGCTGCAGTTCAGCGCCCGGGCGATCGCGTCCGGCGACAGCGCCGGGTCGCGCAGGTGCTGCTGCACGTAGCCGCGGATGCGGTCGCGCAAGGCCTCGCGCTGCGTGAGCGCGGTTTCCGCGCCCGCGAGTTCCTGCAGCGACAGCCGCACCAGCTGCTTGATCATCTCCCCGGCACCTTGGGCCGCCGCCTCGCTCATGTTCGGCAGCTCCTGGTAGGTGTTGCGCATGGTCTCCAGCGCCACCCGCGAGATGCCGCTGGTGCCCAGGCGGCGGGCCATCGCGCCCTCGAAGCGCAGCTGCCGGTCGGTGACGTCCTCCTTGGGCACCATCACGATCAGGTGGTCGCAGCGCTCGGGATTGGCGATCTCGTAGGCCGCGGTGGTGTCGTAGATGACCCAGGCGCCGTCGCGCGCGCAGGCCTCGCGCCCCTGCTGCTGCACGCTGGCGCTGCCCTGCCACGGCGCGACGATCTTCAGGTACGCGGTGTCGCCGCTGCGCGCCAGCGAAGGCGTGCGCAGCACGCGGTGGCGATTCGCTTCCAGCCGCGTGAGGATCACGTCGCCCGCATGGGAGGCGGCGATGTGGCCGTCGAACCCGGTGTCGCCGTACAGGTCCGACTGCAGGCCGCCGAAGTGGCGGTAGATCCATTCGCACCACTGCGGCGCGCGGTCGCGGGGGGCGACCACGTCGGTGCTCATCGTGGTGGACTCGGCCATGGCCGGACGATTATGGGTTGCGCCCCGGTGGCTGTCTCCAGCCGCGCTTGAGGGTTAACCCGCAGCGGCGTGCACGGCCAGGCAAGCATTTCGTGCACAGGCAGCAAAGCGGCGCGCCGCCGCAATTCCTACCATGCGGCCACCGCCAGATCGTGCGGAAGGAGACCAGCATGTCCATCCAGATGAAGAACCGCCGCCAGTTCGTGCGCGGCGCCGCCGCGGCCGTCGGCGCCATGGCGGTGGCCCCGCAGCTGATCGCCCAGTCCGCGCCGGTGCGCGTGGGCTACGCCATCGCCCGCACCGGCCCCTGGACCGGCGGCGCGCAGGTGAGCCAGGAGCCGAACTTCCTGCTCTGGGCCGACCAGCAGAACGCCGCGGGCGGCCTGGACGTCAAGGGCGTGAAGCGCCGCATCGAGTTGATCAGCTCGGACGACCGCAGCGACGTCGAGACCTGCGTGCGCACCT
>DASWUI010000822.1:0-2070 GCA_036401715.1 Ramlibacter sp.
GCCGCCACCGCCTCGCTCGCCCAGCGCTGCACCGCCAACGGCAAGCTCAGTGGCCGCAAGCTCGACGCGGAGCAGGTCGCTTCCTTCGAACTGGCCTGGGCCGCCGCCGACCTGCTGGCGGCGGAGAACGCGATCGCCATGCTGCGCCCCGACAGCGCCGCCCTAGATACCCAGCTCGCGCTGCTCTTCACCGCCGATGCCGGCGTCGCGGTCCTGACGCGGCTGGAAAGCCTCTACGCGGACCTCGGCCTGCCGCTCACCCCGCTGCGCACCCTGCGCGACGACCCCGCCTGGGAATCCCTGCGCCAATCCGCCGCCGGCTCGCAGGCCCTCGACGCAGCCGGCCGCGCCGTCGCCGCCGCTCAGGGCGAAGTCGGCGTAGTCCCGCTCGACGAGCCGCACGCCCTCGCGCAGGACTCCTTCCGCCGCTTCTCCGAGCAAGTGGTCGCGCCGCTGGCCGAGCAGATCCACCGCGAGAACCTCACCGTCCCCGAGTCGCTGCTGCAGCCCCTGCGCGAGATGGGCGTGTTCGGCCTGTCGGTGCCGGAGCAGTACGGCGGCAGCGCGCCCGACGAGCACGAGGATTCGCTGCTGATGGTGCTGGTGACCGAAGCGCTGTCGGAAGGATCGCTGGCGGCCGCGGGCAGCCTGATCACGCGGCCGGAGATCCTCACGCGCGCGCTGCTGGCCGGCGGCACGCGCGAGCAGCAGGCGCACTGGCTGCCCCGACTGGCGGCGGGCGACCCGCTGTGCGCGATCGCGATCACCGAGCCCGACTACGGCTCCGACGTCGCCGGCCTCGCGCTGCGCGCCACGCGCGCGCCCGGCGGCTGGCGGCTCACCGGCGCCAAGACCTGGTGCACCTTCGCCGGCAAGGCGGGCGTGCTGATGGTGGTGGCGCGCACCGACCCCGACCGTTCGCTGGGCCACAAGGGCCTGAGCCTGATGCTGGTGGAGAAGGCCTCCTTCGAGGGCCACGACTTCGTGGTCCGGCAGGAGGGCGGCGGCACGCTCAGCGGCCGCGCGATCCCCACCATCGGCTACCGCGGCATGCATTCCTTCGACCTGTCCTTCGAGGACTTCTTCGTGCCCGACGCCAACCTGGTCGGCGGCGAGGCGGGCCTCGGCAAGGGCTTCTACTACACGATGGCCGGCATGGTGGGCGGCCGCATGCAGACCGCGGCGCGCGCCTGCGGCGTCATGCGGGCGGCCCTGCGCGCCGCCATCCGCTACAGCGAGGACCGCAAGGTGTTCGGGCAGGCGCTGGTCGAGTACCCGCTCACGCGCGCCAAGCTCGCGCGCATGGGCGCGCGGCTGGCGGCCTGCCGGCAGCTGGCCTGCAACGTGGCCGGCCTGGTCGACAAGGGGGAAGGGCGCATGGAGTCCAGCCTGGTGAAGCTGCTGGCCTGCCGCTCCGCCGAGATGGTCACGCGCGAGGCCCTGCAGCTGCACGGCGGCATGGGCTACGCGGAGGAGTCGGCGGTGAGCCGCTACTTCGTGGATGCGCGCGTGCTGTCGATCTTCGAGGGCGCCGAGGAGACGCTGGCGCTGAAGGTGGTGGCGCGCAGCCTGCTGGAACGCGCGCTGGGCCTGGAAGGGAGCGCGGCATGAGCGGCGGCATCCTCTCCGGCATGCGCGTGGTGGAAGCCGCGGCCTTCGTCGCGGCGCCGCTGGGCGGCATGACCCTGGCGCAGATGGGCGCCGACGTGATCCGCATCGACACGCTGGGCGGCGGCCTCGACTACCGCCGCTGGCCGGTGACCGAGGACAACACCAGCCTGTTCTGGTGCGGCCTCAACAAGTCCAAGCGCTCGGTCGCGCTGGACCTGCAGTCGCCCGAGGGCCGCGAGATCGCCATGGCGCTGATCACCGCGCCGGGCGACGACGCGGGCCTGTTCCTCACCAACTTCCCGCCGCGCGGCTGGCTGGACCACGAGAAGCTGCGCGCGCGCCGCGCGGACCTGGTCCAGCTCACGCTGATGGGTGACCGGCACGGCGGCTCCGCGGTCGACTACACGGTCAACGCGCGCGTGGGCGTGCCGATGTTCACGGGCGAGCCGGGCGGCGCGG
>DASWUI010000823.1:0-4403 GCA_036401715.1 Ramlibacter sp.
GCCGCACGCGGTCGACCACCTCGCCCCAGGGGCCGCCCGCGTGCGGCCCATCGCGCAGCTCGCCCGCCCGCAGCCAGCCCAGCACGCGGGCGGCATCGACGGCGTCGGTGAGGAGCCAGAACAGCGCACCCGCCGCCACGCCCAGCGCCAGGGCCACGGGCCCGCCCACCATGGCGCCGAGCACGGCGCCACCCGCCAGGCAGGCGAGGAAGAGGACGATCCTGAGCGCCACGGTCGCGTGCTCAGGCGGCCGCGGGCGAACCCGCGACCGGCTGCGCCGTGATGCGGTAGCCCGCGCCGCGCACCGTCTCGACCAGCGCGCCGGCGGCCGGGCCCAGGGCTTCGCGCAGGCGCTTGACGTGGACGTCCACCGTGCGTTCCTCGATGAACACGTGGTCGCCCCAGACCCGGTCCAGCAGCTGCTGGCGGCTGTGCACCCGCTCGGGATGCTTCATCAGGAAGTGCAGCAGCTTGAACTCGGTGGGCCCGAGCTTGAGGGGCCGGCCCTTCCAGCTGGCGCGATGCGCCGCCGCGTCGAGCACGAGGCCGGCCAGCGTGACGGTCTCCTCGCTCTTCTCCGGGGTCCGGCGGCGCAGCACCGCGCGGATGCGCGCCAGCAGCTCCTGCGTGGAGAAGGGCTTGGTGATGTAGTCGTCGGCACCGGCATCCAGCCCGCTCACCTTGTCCGCCTCGTCGCCGCGCGCCGTGAGCATCAGGATCGGGACCGCCCGGGTCCGAGCCTCGCCGCGCCAGCGCCGCGCCAGGGCGACGCCGGTCTGCCCCGGCAGCATCCAGTCCAGCAGGATGGCGTCGGGCAGGACCGCGTCGATCTCGCGCTGCGCCGAATCCCCGTCCTCCGCCCAGACCGGCGCCATGCCGTTGTGGCGCAGGTTGACGGCGATCAGTTCGGCGATGGCGGGTTCGTCCTCGACGATCAGGATGCGGGGCTGGTGCTTCATGGGCTCGCTAGCGGATGGCGGACTCGATGTTCTCCATCGAGCTGTGGCGCACGTCGGCGCCCTTGACGACGTAGATGATGAACTCGGCGATGTTCTTCGCATGGTCGCCGATGCGCTCGATCGCCTTGGCGACGAACAGCAGGTCCAGGCCGCTGGAGATCGTGCGGGGGTCTTCCATCATGTAGGTGATCAGCTTGCGCACGAAGCCGTCGAACTCGCGGTCCAGGAGGTGGTCCTCCTTCATGATCGCGACGGCGGCCGTGACGTCCAGGCGGGCGAAGGCGTCCAGCACCTTGCGCAACTGGGCCGACGCCAGGTCGGCGGCCAGCCGCAGCTCGCTGGCCGGCAGCGCGCGCGCCGCCCCGCCCTTGTCCAGGATGGACTGGACCATCTTGGCGATGCGCCGGGCCTCGTCGCCCACCCGCTCCAGGTTGGCCGTGGTCTTGGAGATCGCCATGAGCAGCCGCAGGTCGCGCGCGGTCGGCTGGCGGCGCGCGATCACCGACGAGAGCTCGCGGTCGATGTCCACTTCCATCTGGTTGACGCGGTGCTCGGTTTCCATCACCTGCCGCGCGACCTCGCCGTTGAACTCGGCCAGCGACACCATCGCCTGCCGGATCTGCGATTCCACGAGGCCGCCGAGCTCCATGACGCGCGAGGACAGCGAGTTCAGCTCGCTGTCGAACTGGGTGGAAAGGTGCTTGTCTGCCATCTGTGTCCTGCCTTCAGCCGAACCGGCCGGTGATGTAGTCCTCGGTCTCCTGGCGCTTGGGCTTGAAGAAGATCTGCTCCGTCTCCCCCACTTCGACCAGGTCGCCCAGGTACATGTAAGCGGTGTAGTCGGACACGCGCGCGGCCTGCTGCATGTTGTGCGTGACGATCACCACCGTGTAGTCCTTCTTCAGCTCCACGATCAGCTCCTCGATCTTGCCGGTGGAGATCGGGTCCAGCGCCGAACAGGGTTCGTCCAGCAGCAGCACCTCGGGCTTGATCGCGATGCCGCGGGCGATGCACAGGCGCTGCTGCTGGCCGCCCGAGAGGCCCGAGCCGCTCTGGTTCAGCTTGTCCTTGACCTCGTCCCACAGCGCCGCCTTGCGCAGGGCCCATTCGACGCGGTCGTCCATGTCGGCGTCGCGCAGGTTCTCGAACAGGCGCACGCCGAAGGCGATGTTGTCGTAGATGGACATGGGAAATGGCGTCGGCTTCTGGAACACCATGCCCACCTTGGCGCGCAGCAGCGCGACGTCCTTCTTCGAGGTCAGCAGGTTCTCGCCGTCCAGGAGGATCTCGCCGGTGGCGCGCTGGTCCGGGTACAGCTCGAACATGCGGTTGAAGGTGCGCAGCAGCGTGGACTTGCCGCAGCCGGAAGGGCCGATGAAGGCGGTCACCTTGTGCTCGGGAATGTCCAGGTTGATGTGCTTGAGCGCGAGGAACTTGCCGTAGTAGAAGTTCAGGTTGCGCACGGCCAGCTTGGCGCGCACGGTGGGTTCGGTGGCGACGGTTGCGTCCATGGAGTGCTCAGGTCCGGCTGCGCGTGAGCACGCGCGCCAGGATGTTCAGGCCGAGGACGGCCAGGGTGATGATGAAGACGCCGGCCCAGGCGAGCTGCTGCCAGTTCTCGTACGGGCTCATGGCGAACTTGAAGATCGTGACCGGCAGGCTGGCGATCGGCTCGTTCATGTTGGAGGTGAAGAACTGGTTGTTCAGCGCGGTGAAGAGCAGCGGCGCGGTCTCGCCGGCGATGCGGGCCACGGCGAGCAGCACGCCGGTGACCACGCCGGCGCGCGCGGCCCGCAGCGTGATCTTGGAGATCACCTTCCACTTGGGCGCGCCCAGCGCATACGCGGCCTCGCGCAGCCCGGCCGGCACCAGCAGCAGCATGTTCTCCGTGGTGCGGATCACGATCGGGATCACGATCAGCGCCAGCGCGATGGCGCCCGCCCAGCCGGAGAAGTGCTTGTAGCGCGCGACCACGACGGCATAGACGAACAGGCCGATGACGATGGAGGGGGCCGACAGCAGGATGTCGTTGACGAAGCGGGTGGTGTTGCCCAGCCATCCCTTGGGGTCGTATTCGGCCAGGTAGATGCCGGCCATGATCCCGATGGGCGTGCCGACGAAGGTGGCCAGCAGCACCATCAGCAGCGAACCCCAGATGGCGTTGAGGATGCCGCCCGCCTCGTTGGGCGGCGGCGTCATCTGGCTGAAGGTGGCCCAGGTCAGCCCGGCGAATCCCAGGCGCACGGTCTCCCACAGGATCCACACCAGCCAGAACACGCCGAAGGCCATGGCCGCCAGCGACAGCGCCAGCGCGACCTTGTTGACGCGCTTGCGGCGCAGGTACTTGCGCTCGCGATCGTTCATGTCCGCGTCCCCTCGTTGCGGCGCAGGCGCGCCAGCAGCAGCTTGGACAGCGACAGCACCACGAAGGTGATGAAGAACAGCACCAGGCCCAGGTAGATCAGCGCCGCCTGGTGCTGGCCGTCCGCGGCTTCCGCGAACTCGTTGGCCAGCGCCGAGGTGATGCTGTTGGCGGGCGCGAACAGGCTGAGCGAGTCCAGCTGGTTGAAGTTGCCGATGACGAAGGTCACCGCCATGGTCTCGCCCAGGGCGCGCCCCAGCCCCAGCATGATGCCGCCGATCACGCCGCCCTTGGTGTAGGGCAGCACCACGCGGTACACCACTTCCCAGGTGGTGGAGCCCAGCGCGTAGGCGGACTCCTTGAGCATGGGCGGCGTGACGTCGAACACGTCGCGCATCACGGACGCGATGAAGGGAATGATCATGATGGCCAGGATGATTCCGGCCGAGAGGATGCCGATGCCCACCGGCGGGCCCGAGAACAGCTGTCCCAGCCAGGGCAAGTCGCCGAAGGCGGACTGCAGTGGCTGCTGCACGAACCTCGCCAGCAGCGGCCCGAACACGAGCAGGCCCCACATGCCGTACACGATGGAGGGAACGGCCGCGAGCAGCTCGATGGCCGTCCCGAGCGGCCGCTTCAGCCAGGCCGGCGACAGCTCCGTCAGGAACACGGCGATGCCGAAGCTGACCGGCACCGCGATGACCAGCGCGATCAGCGAGGTGGCGATCGTGCCGTAGATCATCACGGCGCCGCCGAAGTCGCCGCTGACCGGATCCCACACGCTGCTGGTGAGGAAGCCCAGCCCCGACTTCTCGATCGCCGGCTGGGCGCCGATCACCAGCGACACCAGGATGCCGGCGAGCAGCGACAGCGTCAGCAGCGCCGCCGCGCATGCGGTCCATCCGAACAGCCGGTCGACGATGGCACCCGTGCGGCCCGGCCGCACGGGGGGCGGGCCGCTCGCGTCGGAGGGCTGCACCGACAGCGGCGGCTGGTGAGGCAGGCGCGCCTGCTCGGGAGGATAGATGGAGGACACGTCGGGCCCCTGGTCGTTGGTCTTGCGCCCCGTCGCGGCCGGCGGC